>JAQYBZ010000095.1 GCA_029003235.1 Bacillota bacterium | reverse complement strand
TGTCTGATACCTTCAAAATCAGTTCGTCCACGCAGTCCGTGTATCGTCCCCGTTGCTGCAACTTGTTCTTGAAACGAATGAGGCTTTGCACCACGAGACGGGTTTCTTCATCATTCAGATAGAGATAGCGTTTTTTATCCTTCATCATCGTTCACCCCTCCTTACACTTACAGGATACCGAAGCAGTTCCTGATTTTCCAATGTGCAAATCCGATAAACTATATCAGATTCGGTCAAATCCATCCAAATCCAGCGAAACTATATCAGCAGCTTCTTGCTCAAAAATGCAAACAGAATTCTGCCATCAGACGGCAATGAGTGAAGGCGAAAAGAACCTCAAAATCGGCCCGATTTTCGTTCGCAGTTGCCCCATTTATTAACACATAAGGGGTTCAAAATGCCCGGTTGCCCCATTATTAACACATAAAAACGAGATCAAAACGGGTCAAATCCGGCGAAAATCAGCCAAACAGAATCAAAGCCATAGATACAGGCAAACCCCGGAAAACCTTGATTTTCCGGGGTTTTTGAGCCATTTTGATATAGTCTGAACAGCCGATTAACGCTTGCTGAACTGGGGAGCGCGACGGGCTGCTTTGAGACCGTACTTCTTTCTTTCCTTCATTCTGGGGTCGCGGGTCAGGAACCCGGCGGCCTTTAAGGTGGCGCGGAACTCGGGGTTGACGTTCAGCAGGGCACGGGAAATGCCGTGACGGATGGCGCCGGCCTGACCGGTAACGCCGCCGCCGGAGACGGTGCAGACAACGTCGACCTTGCCGACCATATCGGTGCTGACCAGAGGCTGACGAACAATCAGCTTCAGAGTATCCAGACCAAAGTAGTCGTCGATGTCACGGCCATTGATGATGATGGAGCCTGTGCCGCCTTCGTAAACGCGGACTCTGGCAACGGAAGACTTCCGTCTGCCGGTACCGTACTGATACTGTCTTTTGCTCTCGTACATACTGTGTTACCTCCTTAGTCCTGCGTCCAGGCGATGGGCTTCTGGGCTGCGTTCTTGTGCTCCGGACCCTTATAGAGCTTCAGGCGGGTCAGAGCGGCTCTGCCGATGGAGTTCTTGGGCAGCATGCCCTTGACAGCCAGCTCCATGGCAAAATCGGAACGGGATTCCATCAAAAGACGGTACTTGGTTTCCTTCAGGTTGCCGATCCAGCCGGTGTAGTGGTAGTAGTACTTCTTTTCGGCCTTTTTGCCGGTGAGAATGGCCTTGTCGGTGTTGATGATGATGACGAAATCACCGCAATCGACGTTGGGGGTAAAATCGGGCTTGAGCTTGCCGCGGAGCAGGTTTGCCGCGATGACGGCGGTACGACCCAGGGGCTTACCGGCTGCATCCAGCACATACCATTTGCGCTCTACGGTCTCTTTCTTTGCCATGGGAGTGGACATAGTGTTTCCTCCGTAGTGATTTATTGTAAAATAATTTTGACAAATCATTTCCACACGTCTAGAATAGCCTTAAACGCGCTTGTATTTTATACCACAGGAAAAAGCCGGTGTCAATCGAAAAAAACAAATTTTTCATTTTCGCCGGAAAGAACTACGGAAATCTCGCAAATACTCCAAAATCCTCTTAAATGCTCAAAACGCAAATTTGATTCTGAAAGGACAAACTATGAGTAATCTGTTGAGCCTGCTGCGTAGCTGCGTGGACGATTATCAAATGATCAAAGAGGGAGATCGCATCGTCGTTGGCGTATCCGGTGGCAAGGACTCCCTGACCCTGCTGCACCTCATAGCGCGGCTCCAATCCTTTTACCCCAAACACTTCTCTCTGGCCGCCGTATCCGTGGATCTTGGGCTGCCCGGCATGGACTTTACCCCGGTGGAGGAATTTTCAAAAGAACTGGGGGTGCCGTTTCAACTGATAAAGACGGAGATCGGCCCCATTATTTTTGAATACCGTAAGGAGAAAAATCCCTGCTCCATGTGCGCCAAAATGCGGCGCGGTGCTTTGGACAGGGCGGTAAAGGAGCTGGGCTTCAACAAGCTGGCGCTGGGGCACCACTATGACGACGCGGCAGAGACCTTCCTCATGTCTCTGATTTATGAGGGCAGACTGAGCTGTTTCCAGCCTGTGACCTATCTGGATCGGACTGACGTGACCCAGATTCGCCCCATGATCTACATTTCCGAACGCGCCATCACCCATTTTGCCGACGAGCAGAAGCTGCCGGTGGTATACAATGTCTGTCCGGCGGACAAACAGACCAAGCGGCAGGAGATCAAAGAGCTGCTCTACGAGCTGTGCGGTCGGTATCCCCATTTGAAAGACCACATTTTCCACGCCATGCAGCGGCTGCCGCTGCCGGAATGGGGCGTGGCCTCAGAAAAGCAGCTCCAGCGCCAGAAGCAGAGCCAGTCCCGGCAGCCCGAGGATGCCCACGGTGAGGACGGAGACCGGGTTGATATGCAGCCAGACGCCGGTGAAAGCGCAGAGCAGATCCACAAATAGCAGACACAGCAGGCCGAGAAAGCCGTTGAGCAGCAGCTTCCAGATCAGCCGGATGGGCGCTGCAATAAGCCAAAGCACAGCCAGCGCTCCCAAAGCAAGGATCGCCGCAAAGATGACGGTTTGCATCAGTCCACCTCCCGTAATACAAGCTATCGCTTCGGCTGGAAAAATATGCCGGGATAAAACGGCGCAGTGGGGAAAAAATAGTTCCGGACAGCGGCGCTGAACCTGCGGCGGACGTGCAGGCCGGGAATTGGCCAAGTACCGGTAAGATATGTGAACATCCATATCCGATGACGCTCTGCTGCCAAGAGTATCGCACAAAGTCCTTTGTGGTCGATGCGAACAGATCAAAATTTGATCGGGGGCGGACATTCGTTCGCCCTACATATAAAAGCTGCCCGACGGCAGCTTTTTGTGATTCAAAACAGGGAGGCTGCATACCATGGAAAGCGGAAATGCCAACGATTGCACCCAGCAGGAACGGGAGCAGGTGAAGGAATTTGGCAGCGCCCTGAGCAAGTCGGAAAAGGGGAGCGTCTATACGCTGACCATCATCGGCCAGATCGAGGGACACCAGGTGGCGCCGGAAACGACGAAAACTACCAAATATGAGCATGTGCTGCCGTTGTTGGCCAACATCGAAGAAAGTGATGAGATTGACGGACTGCTGCTGCTTCTCAACACCGTCGGCGGCGACATTGAAGCGGGCCTGGCCATCGCAGAGCTGATTGCAGGAATGAAAAAGCCCACCGTTTCTCTGGTGCTGGGGGGCGGCCACTCCATCGGCGTACCGCTGGCGGTCTGCGCCAAAAAGAGTATGATCGCCCCCACGGCCAGCATGACTATCCACCCTGTACGCATGAGCGGAACCATTGTGGGTGCGCCGGCCACCTATGAATATTTTCATCGGGTGCAAAATCAGATCGTGGACTTTGTGACGGCCAATTCCCACATTTCCCGACAGCAGTTTCTCAACTATATGATGGCCACAGGAGAGATCGCTACGGACGTGGGAACCGTGATCTACGGCAGGCAGGCCGTAGAGTGCGGGCTGATCGACCGGCTGGGCAGTCTGGGCGACGCTCTGGAGACGCTGCACCGGATGATACGCACGGACCGGCGCAGACGGGACAGGCAAAAAGAAAAGAGTGGAAATTGAAAAACAGATGTGCTATAATCATTTATAATGGATAGAAACTGCATATTTGGAGGATAAGATATGAACGCCTTTCAAGCTATCGTCCTCGGCATCATACAGGGCGTGGCAGAATTCCTGCCAATCTCCAGTTCCGGCCATCTGAAGATCATTGAGCGGATCATGGGGCTGGGCGATGTGGAGGGCAATTTCGCCTTTTTTGATGTCATGCTGCATTTTGGCACACTGGTTGCGGTGTTCATCGCCTACCGCAAGGACATTGCGGAGCTGCTGTCCGAGCTGCTGACCATGATTCATCTGAAAAAACGTCCGCAGCAACAGCACGCCGACATTCCGGCGCGGCGGCTGATGCTCATGATCGTGGTATCGCTTCTGCCGCTGTTTTTGATCCTGCCGTTTAAGAGCAAGATCGAAGCTCTGGGTACGGGGGAGCACGGCATGGAGTTTATCGGCGCGGCGCTGATCGTGACGGGCATGCTGCTGTACTTCAGTGACCGTTTTGCCAAGGGTCGTAAGAACGAAAAGAACATGACTGTGGTGGATGCCCTTCTTGTGGGTGCGGCGCAGGCGGTGGCTGTGGTACCCGGCCTGTCCCGCTCCGGGACGACCATTTCCGCCGGAATGGCACGGGGATTTGACCGTACTTTCGCCGTGCGGTTCTCGTTCCTCATGTCCATTCCCACGGTGCTGGCGGCTACGCTTTTGCAGGTCATTGATGCTGTCCAGGTGGGTCTTGGCGGACTGAGCATCTGGGCGTGTCTGCTGGGCATGGTGGTGGCCGGTGTGTGCGGCTATTTCGCCATTCGGCTGCTCAAGTTCATTGCGGAAAAGAACCGGTTTGGCGGTTTTGCTTATTACTGCTGGGCAGCCGGTCTGGTAGCCCTGATTCTTTCCTTGGTTTCATAACAGGAGATACATATGGCAGCAAAGAAAAGTACGAAAAAACAGAATAAATCTGCCTCCGGACGCAGCACCCGTCAAAGTGCGCCTGCAAGATCCCAGAGCCGCCAGCCCCAGCAGGAGAGCGTTCTGCACATCTACCGCCGGGAGATCTGGGGCGCGGTCTGCCTTGTGATCGCCCTGCTGATTTTCTTCAGCAGCTTTGACAAAAGCAGCGCCATTGCCAAGCTGTTTATGGGTCTGGTGGGAGAGGTCGGCCTGTATGTGCTGCCGGTGGGACTGGTTCTGTGCTTTATCACCCTTATGTTCCATGGTGGACGCCCCGTGACCATGCGGCTGATCTGCTCGTTGTCCTTTGCCTTTCTGGTCTCAGCCATTTCCCATCTTGTGCTGCAGTCCGAAGTGGAGGCGTCAGGCCAGTCCGTCGTGACCTGGGGCGCAGGTACCATAAAAGACCTGTATCTGGGCGGTATCGATCTGAAAACCGGCGGCGTGATCGGCGGCCTGATCGCTATGATTTTCAGCCTGCTGGGCGGGCGCGTGGTGGCCTGGGCGCTGAGCATCCTGCTTTTGATCGTCACCCTGCCCGCCTCCCTGAATCTGACCCTGACCGGCCTGCTGCGGGCGCTGAATCACCGCAGGGAGCAGCGCCGGGCAGAGGAGGAACCCAAGCCCTACCGGGAACCGGCGGAAGTGCTGGTAGACCATGTGGCACAGCGCCACAGCGCTTATGTAGCGCACAGGGACGCCAGAAACCGCTTTGCCTACGATCTGCCCGTGGACGAGCCTCCCATTGAGCCGGAGAAGTCCGACAAGCCACGGGACAAGCAGCGTCCCATATCGCCCGACGAGTATATCGCCGAGGGACGTGCCAGAAACCGCAGCCGGCGTGCCGGCTCCGAGCCGGAAGGGGAGGGACTGAATCTGGTCTTTGACACCGGCGATTCGGTGCAGCCCCTGCGCCCGGCAAAGCAGCCCCCCCAGCCGGAGCAGGCAACCGGCGCACAAGAGGAAGCACAGCCACAAGAGCCAGTGCCGGAGCCGGAAGCGGCTGCGGTCATTGAAAAGGTCAAGCCCGCAGAAGCCCGTAAGTCAGCGGCACAGGTGGCAAAAGAAATCTCCGAAAATCAGCAGCAGCCCCAGGAGGAGTACGTCTATCCTCCCGTAAGTCTGCTGCATCCCGGAAAGAAGAATTCCGTGGACGGTACGGCGGAGATGCGGGAAAATACCCACCGCTTACAGGAAACGCTGGAGTGCTTCAATGTAGATGCGCAGATTATTAACGTGACACGGGGGCCTTCGGTCACCATGTACGAACTGGAGCTGGCGCAGGGCGTCCGCCTTAATCGTCTGACCGGCCTAGCCGACGACATCGCCCTGTCTCTGGGCGCAACCGGCGTGCGGATCTCCGCCATCCCGGATAAGATCTCCGTGGTGGGCATTGAGGTACCCAACAAGCTGGTCAGCACGGTTTCCGCCCGTGAAGTCATTGATTCCCCGGCCTTCCGCAACGCCCAGTCCGTTCTGTCCTTTGCCGTGGGCAAGGACATCAGCGGCAACTGCATCATCGGCGACATTGCCAAGCTGCCCCATATGCTCATTGCTGGCACCACCGGTTCGGGCAAATCCGTGTGTATGAACAGCCTGATCACCTCTCTGCTGTACAAGGCAAAGCCGGAGGAAGTGCGGCTGATCATGGTGGATCCCAAGATGGTGGAGCTGGGTGTGTACAATGGCATTCCCCATTTGCTCATACCCGTAGTCACCGATCCCAAAAAGGCTGCCGGCGCATTGCAGTGGACAGTCACAGAGATGATGCGCAGATACCGCATGATGTCCGAGGCCGAGGTGCGGGATCTGGAATCCTACAATAAGATGGCCAGGGGCATGGACGAGATGAAGCCCATGGAGCGCATTGTGGTGGTCATCGATGAGCTGGCCGATCTCATGATGGTGGCCGCCAAAGAGGTGGAGGAATCCATCTGCCGCATTGCCCAGATGGGTCGTGCAGCGGGCATCCATCTTGTGATTGCCACGCAGCGTCCGTCTGCGGATGTGATCACCGGCCTGATGAAGGCCAACATTCCCTCCCGTATCGCCTTTGCCGTCTCCTCCGCCATGGAGTCCCGGATCATTCTGGACACCATGGGCGCCGAGAAGCTGGTAGGCAAGGGGGACATGCTCTTTGCGCCTTTGGGCAAGGGCAAGCCTCGCCGGGTGCAGGGCTGCTTTATCACCGAGGAGGAAGTGCAGAGCGTTACAGAATTTGTGAAAAAGCACAGCAGCACCGCCTATTCCGAGGACATTCAACAGCAGATCGACCTCAAGGCGGAGCAGAACGGCAAGTCCGGTGGCGGCGGCAGCCAGAGCGGTGCCGCGTCCGACTCCGACGGCGACGAGCTTCTGCCCGCAGCAGTGGAGGTCATTCTGGAGACCGGACAGGCCTCTGTGTCCATGCTCCAGCGCCGCCTGAAGCTGGGCTATGCCCGCGCCGCCCGCATTGTAGACGAAATGGAAGAACGTGGCATCGTCGGCCCCTTTGAAGGCTCCAAGCCCCGACAGCTTCTGGTGACCAAGGAGCAGTGGCAGGCCATGATGTCCGGTCAGCAGATGACCATGGACGAACAGATGGCGGACAATCCTCCTGTGGAGGACGAGATTCCCTGAGTATTGCTCTAAAAGACTTCCCTTCGACGCACCGCATTGGCCGGTGCGTCGAATTTTTTATTTACATTTTTATGATGCGGTGGTATGATACTTGGTGCGCCGCATCCGACAAAAGGGCGGAGCGGCAGCAGGAGGTATTAAATATGGGTGAATCTGCAAATCATGGGAACCGGGACGTACAGCACGCCCGGATTCGCAAGCTCACCGGCATTGCCATGCTGACGGCCATTGTGGTGCTGCTCCAGCTTTTGGGAAGCTTCATCCGCTTTGGCACTTTTTCCGTATCCCTTGTTCTGGTGCCCATTGTAGTGGGCGCTGCCCTTTACGGCCCGCTGGCCGGACTGTGGCTGGGTTTTGTGTTCGGCGCGGTCATTCTTCTGTCCGGTGACGCCAACCTGTTTCTGGCAATCAACATCCCCGGAACCCTCATCACAGTAGTACCCCGCGCCATGTGCGCCGGTCTGTTTGCCGGTCTTGTTTACCGGCTGCTGGAAAAGTTCAACCGCTATGTCGCAGTGGTGGCTGCGGCCATTGTCTGCCCCATAACCAATACAGGGTTGTTCCTGTTGGGCTGCCGGCTGTTTTTCTGGGACACCATCAGCCAGTGGGCGGCGGGCGCCGGCTATGCCTCTGCCGGAGCCTATGCCATTTTGGGACTGGCCGGACTGAATTTTGTCTTTGAGCTGCTGCTCAACTGTATTCTTTCCCCCGTGATTGTCCGACTGATAACTTTGGGCGAAAGAAAATAAGAAATAATTTGACGAACGACGTAGGTTCGTGTATAATATCCAAAGTTTGTTTGTTTTTAGGAGGCAACCATATGAAAAAAAGTGTCATTACGCTGGTCATAGTCGTTGTGATCATCGCCGGACTGATCTTTACGGCGTTCAACGGCATTGGCAGCCTGATTCAGCCGGTCACAGACGGCGTCGTTCTGGGGCTTGATCTGGTGGGCGGCTCCGAGATTACCTATGAGGCTGTCATTCCCGACGGCACCCCGGAGGAAGAGATCAACAGCGGCATGGAATCGGCAAAGACCATGCTTCAGCAGCGGCTGGATGCCCTTGGCTACACGGAGGCAAGCGCCTATCTGAGCAACGGCAACCGCATTGTGGTGCAGATCCCCGCTGTGGACGACCCGGAAAAGGCCGTGCAGGACTTGGGCGCCACCGCCGTTGTCACCTTTGTGGACGCCGACGGCACGGAATGGCTCAGCGGCTCGGACATCGCTGACGCCTCGTTTGAATACAGCGCCACGGACTACACCGGCATTGCCACCAACCATGTAAAGCTGACGCTCACCGCAGAAGGCCAGCAGAAGCTCTATCAGGCAACTCAGGCGGTGGTATCCCGCACCGACGGCAACAATACGCTTTCCATTAAGCTGGACGACGACGTGATCTCCAGCCCCAACGTCAACGAAGCGCTGAACACCACCGAAGTGGTCATCACCCTGGGCAGCAACGCCACGGCAGAGGATGCCAAGTATCTGGCCGACATTATTTCCGCAGGTAAGCTGCCCTTTACTCTGACCACCGCCAAGGTGCAGACCATGGGCGCGAGCCTCGGTGAGAAGAGCCTTTCCACCAGCCTGATGGCGGGTCTTATCGGCCTGATCCTTGTGATGATCTTCATGGTTGTGGTCTATCGCTTCATGGGTCTGGTTTCCTGCATTTCTCTGGTAACCTATACCGCACTTCTGGCGGTCATGCTCTCCGTGTTCCATATTAACCTGAGCCTGCCCGGCATTGCTGGTATCATCCTGACCATTGGCATGGCGGTGGACGCCAACGTGGTCATCTTCGAGCGTATCAAAGAAGAGCTGCGTCTGGGCAAGACCCTGCGCTATGCGGTGGATTCCGGCTACAAGCGGGCATTCTGGGCCATCTTTGACTCCAATATCACCACCCTGATCGCCGCCGTCGTGCTGCTGATCTTCGGCAGCGGCACCATTCTCGGCTTTGCCCGCACGCTGCTTCTGGGCGTTGTGCTGTCCATGCTGGTTATGCTGATTCTCACCAAGCTGCTGCTCAAGACGGCGCTCGGTCTGAAGATCAACAACCGTAAGCTCTACTGCGCGTAAGAAGGAGGGGAACAACATGAAGGAAAAATTGAAGAATTTCAGCTTTACATCCCATTTTAAGATTTTTGCCCTGATCTCCGCGCTGCTTGTTTCCGTCGGCATTGTGGGTCTGATCCTGACTGCCTGCGGTGTACAAAATGTATTTAACTTCGACATTGACTTTATCGGCGGCACAACCATGAGCTTTGACCTCCATCAGTCCGTGGACAAGAATACCACCGATGACGTGGAAGCGCTGTTCCGGGAAGTCACCGGCACAAAGCCCTCCTCCGTCATTACCAGCGGAGAGCAGAGCGTCACCGTCAAGTCTCTGGAACTTAACGACCAGCAGCGTCTGGACGTGGTGGACGCCATGACCGAGAAGTACGGCCTGTCCAATGGAGACTATCAGATCGATTATGTTTCCGCTTCCGTCAGCGGCGATCTGGCAAGATCGGCGGTCATCGCCTCCGTGCTGGCTGTGGTGCTCATCCTCGTCTATATCGCCATCCGCTTTGAGTTCAAGTCCGGTATTGCGGCGATTTGTGCGCTGGTGCATGACCTGCTGGCGATGCTCAGTATGTACATCATCTTCCGGATTCCGTTCAACATCAACTTCATTGCGGCGGCACTGACCATTTTGGGCTATTCCATTAACGCCACCATCGTGGTCTTTGACCGTGTGCGTGAAAACAAGCGTCTGGACGCCAGCGCGCCCTTTACTCAGATTGTGGATACCAGTATCTGGCAGACCATGACCCGCAGCCTGAACACAACCATCACGACCCTGCTGGTTATGGTGGTGCTGCTCATCCTAGGCGTCAGCTCCATCAAGAACTTTGCCCTGCCTCTGTGCATCGGCGTTGTCTGCGGCTGCTATTCCTCCGTGTGCATCTCCGGCCCGGTGTGGAATCTGCTGGCCTCCAAAAAGCACGCAAAAGCCTGATTGACAGCAACCGGATCCCGGCACAAATGTGCCGGGGTCTTTGCTGTGCAAAGGGCTTTCTTCGGCGGTACAGCAGGTTTCCCATGATTTCCAAAGGTCTATGGAGATGATTGGCAGTTGCTTTCCCCGGCACAAAAAGTGCCGGGGCTTTTCATATCCGGGCAGGGACAGGCATATGCTGTTG
The DNA here is from genome assembly GCA_029003235.1 of Bacillota bacterium. Classification (GTDB taxonomy): domain Bacteria; phylum Bacillota; class Clostridia; order Oscillospirales; family Oscillospiraceae; genus JAFRPC01. The sequence goes on along the minus strand of JAQYBZ010000095.1, from coordinate 17,909 downwards.
CAGGTGATGCCAATGAAAGGGAAAGTCGATGGAATTCTTGCGGTGCTGCCTCGGCCTCTGCAGGACGCCGTTCGCCGGGAGTTCAACCGGGAGGATCTGCACATTGAGGAGCTGCGTCTGCGGGCAGGCGCGCCCATCAGCGTGGTTGCAGAGGGCAGGGAATGGAGTCTGTCCGATACTGGTGGCGTTCTGACGGCGGACGCGGAACTGATCGCGGAAATTCTCAGCCGCGCCTGCCAGAGCAGCCTTTATGCTGTACAGCAGCAGTTGGGGCAGGGCTATTGCACGCTGCCCGGCGGCCACCGCATCGGCGTGTGCGGCACGGCGGTACACAAACCGGATCAGGCCGACGGGATGAAGGAATTCAGCTCGCTCAATATCCGGGTGGCGCGGGAGATCCGGGGCGCCGGGGACGCGGCGGCGGAAAAGCTGTGGGAAAAGCCTGATTCCATGCTCATTGTGGGGCCGCCGGGGGCTGGAAAGACCACGGTGCTGCGGGATACGGTGCGTCAGCTCTCCGACCGGTTCCACTGGCGGGTGGGACTTGCCGACGAACGGGGCGAACTGGCGGACTGCGTGCAGGGAGTGCCTCAACTGAACGTGGGTAAGCGCACGGACGTGCTGTCCGGGTGGAAAAAAAGCGAGGCGATTCTGATGCTGTTGCGCTCCATGAACCCCCAGTGGATCGCCGTGGACGAGATTTCCGGGGAGGCGGACGTGCAGGCCATTGTCCGCGCCTCCTACTGCGGTGTGAAATTTCTGGCCACAGCCCACTGCTGGAGCCGGGAGGATCTGACCCGTCGGCCGGTTTATCGCCGGCTCCTCCATGCGGGGGTCTTTCACCATCTTGCCGTCATTGAGCTGAACCGCCGGGTACGGTGTGAGGAGCTTTCACCATGCAGATGATACGGATTCTGGGCATGGTCATGGTATTCTCCGCCTGCGCCGGACTGGGTCTTCACGCCGCCGGAGTGGTTCGCCGCACCGTGCGCCAGTTGACCCAGCTTAAGCTGTCGCTGGAAATGATGCAGTGCGAGATTTCCTATTCTCTGACTCCCATCGGCAAGCTGTGCGGCATACTATCCTCGGCCTGCAGCGGAGAGATTGCGGGCTTCTACGCTGCCATGGAGCGAAAGCTGAAGGACGCAACCCGCTCCGTGCCGGAGGCTGCCAAAGCAGCCATGGCAGAGACGGCGGGGCTGCGCCTGACGCCTCTGGCGCGACAAAGTCTGATGGAGCTGTTTGGCAGTTTTGGAAAGTTTGGTTCCGACGAGCAGCTCAAGCTGATCGCCCTGACTCAGGAGCGGATCTCGGCGGAGCTGGCGGAGCTTTCGGCACAGAAGCAGAGCCGCTGCCGCTGCTATGAGGCGCTGGGCGTCTGCGCGGGACTGGCTATGGTGATTCTGGTGATCTGATGGATATTGATCTGATTTTCAAAATTGCAGCCGTTGGGATCATCGTCTCCATTCTCAATCAGGTGCTGGTACGCTCCGGCAGGGAGGAGCAGGCGACCATGACGACCCTGGCCGGGCTTGTGGTGGTGCTGATGATCGTGGTGCAGAAAATTGCCGGACTGTTTGAACTTGTAAAGGATCTATTTCATTTCTAATGGGTACCTACTTAAAAATTTCCGTTGCGGCGCTGTGCGCCGCCATATTGGCAGTGTTCCTGCGAAAGACCAGCGCAGACTACGCCGTTCTCACCGGCGTGGCAGGCTGCTGTCTGTGCGCATGGCTGGTGATCACGCTGGCGCAGCCTGTGGTGTCTTTCGCCACAGACCTGTTCTCCAATACGGGGCTGAAACAGCCCCTGCTGAAGCCCCTGCTCAAGACTGTGGGCATCGGCCTGCTGACGCAGATTACCTCGGCGGTCTGCACCGATGCAGGGGAAAGCGCTCTGGCAAAGATGGCGGAGCTGGGCGGCTGTGTTATGTGCATCTGCGTGTCCATTCCCCTGATGGAGGCGGTCTTGCAGATCATCCGGGACATGACTGGTGGCTAGGGGCAGGGGAGCGCTGCGGCTGCTGCTTGCCGTGGCAGCGGTCATGGCGCTGTGTATGGCCGTTTCGGCGCAGGAGGCGGACAGCGGCCTGTTTGATGTGACGCCGGACGAGGGTCTTGGGGAGGATGTGACCCAGCTCATCGGCGGCTACGACGGACAAGCGCCGGATCTGTCAGGAGGGCTTTCCTCCATCGTGAACGATGCTTTGAATCAAAGCGGTTCCTCTCTGCGGCAGGGGCTGGGCGCCGCCGCCATGATTCTGGCGGCGCTGATGCTGTGCGGTCTGTTTGACCTTTCAGACCGGGCGTCAGGCGTGGTTTCGCTGGTGGGCGCGCTGGCCATAACGGCGGCCTGTACCGGCAATCTGCACAGCATGATCACGCTGGGCAGTGACACCCTTACCCGGCTCAACGACTATTCCCAGTTCATTCTGCCGTCTTTGACCGGTATTCTGGCTTCCTCGGGCTTTACATCGGCCTCAGCCGCCCTTTACGCCGGCACGGCCTTTTTTCTGGAACTGCTCATGACCCTCATCGCCCGGCTGCTGATCCCGGCGCTCTACGTCTATGTGGCTGTGTCAGCGGCAGAGGCTGCCATGAATACGGGTGTGCTGGCAAAGCTGCGGGATCTGATCAAATGGGTGGTCACGGTAAGCCTCAAGACAGTGATGTATGTCTTTACCGGGTATCTGAGTATCACCGGTATCCTCTCCGGCAGCGCCGACGCTGCCAAACTTCGGGCGGCCAAGCTCACCCTTTCCGGCACGGTGCCCGTGGTGGGAAGCATTGTTTCCGACGCCTCGGAGACCCTGCTTTCCAGCGCTGCCGTAGTCAAAAACGCCGTGGGAACCTACGGGCTACTGGCAGTGATTGCCGTCTGCCTGCTGCCGTTTTTCCGCATCGGCCTCCAATATCTGATTCTCAAGGCCACCACGGCGCTGGGGGGCATGGTGGGCAGAAAAAACCATGTGACACTGGTGGAAAATCTCAGCGGCGCCATGGGGCTTCTGCTGGGTATGACCGGGGCATACAGTTTTATGCTCCTGTTCAGTATCGCCCTGTGTATGAAGGCGGTGGGACTGTGAAAAGCATACAGACCTATCTGCTGGCCGTCGTCTGCTGCGGATTTCTGACAGCCATGCTTCAGAACATGATTACCAAGCCCTCGGTAAAGCGCATTGTGCGTCTGGCCAGCGGCTGCTTTCTGTGTCTGGTCGTTCTTTCACCCCTGGCACAGGTGGATTTTTCTCAGCTCAAGGACTATTTTTCCGGTCTGGAGCTGTCTGCGCAGACTCAGGCAGAACAGGCAGCCGAGAAAAATGCCCAGATCTTTGCCTCGCTGGTAGAGGAACAGACGGCGCAGGCTGTGGCGGAAAAGGCCGAGTCCTTGGGCGCCACCGCTTCCGCGGAGGTGTGCGCCAGAGCGGAGACGGAGGGAAGCTATCCCGTGCCCTACAGCATTACGGTACACACGGCCTGCACCGGTCAGACACGGCAGGCACTGGAAGATTACATCACGCAGGCGCTGAACATCCCTGCGTCACGGCAAAGGTGGGTGATACAGTGAAGCCGGAAACAAAGGACAAACTGAAAAAGGTGGGCGAAAAGCTGTCAAAATTCAAGTTTCCGGCGCTGATCCTGCTGCTGGGACTGGTGCTGATCCTCCTGCCGGGGCAGAAAGAGGAACAGGAGCAGACAACGGAACAGACCCAGCCCGCTGCTGCGGATGGGGAGACGGAGCTGGAATACTGTGCCCGTATGGAAACGGAGATCGCCCAGATCCTTGGCAGAATCGAGGGAGCGGGACAGGTGCAGGTGATGCTGACCCTGAAGGCCGGAAAAACCACCCAGTACCAGACGGATTACGACACGACCTCCAATCAGAGCGGCTCCGATCTGTCGGGCGCCACGGAACAAAAAACGGTAATCTTGTCCCGGGGGAGCGCATATGATGAAGCGGTAGTGGTCAGGACGGACTATCCCAGCTTTCAGGGCGCGCTGATCGTCGCACAGGGCGCAGGGAACGCGGCGGTTCGTCTGGAACTGGTCAACGCCGTATCCGCGCTGCTGGGTCTGGGTACGGACAAAATTTCAGTGGTGAAAATGAAATAATGGGGGAGTTTGTATGAAAACCTGGAAGAGAAATGCAATCGTGGCAACGGTGTTGGTATTTGTCTGCGCGGGCATCTACCTGAACTGGCTCTACGGAGACGGCAAGGCGGCGGCGCTGACGGATACGCTGGACGCGGAAAAGGTCATGGACGATGCGACGCTGGTGATGAACGAGCAGGACGACAGCATGGCGGCGGCAGCGGAGGGACTGGACGCGCAGGCCGGCAGCGCCGACTTTGCCCAGATGCGTCTGAGCCGTCAGGAGAGCCGGGATCAGGCCATCGAGCTGTTGCAGGAGGCCATTTCCTACGCCGGAGAGGACGAGGATGTGTCCGCCAGCTCCCAGCAGTTGGACGCCATTGTAGCCATGTCCCTGTCCGAAGCCCAGATTGAGAGTCTGGTGATCTCCAAGGGCTATTCCGACTGCGTGGCCTACATGACCGACGACGGAATCTCTCTGGCCGTGGCCGCGCCGGAGGAAGGGCTGAAGGAGGAGGACGTGGCGCTGCTGACGGATATTGTCACGGCACAGTCGGATTACGCCCTGTCGGACATTCGCATTATTGAGGTAAATTAAGGTTGTTTTTTTCCTGATTTGTGGTACAATAGCTTTGTATCACAAAGGAGGAATCCATGATGAACGAAAACAAAGACTATGTATCTCAGCCGCAGGAAAATGGAAACGTGTTTATTTCTGAGGATGTGATCGCGTCCATCACTGCCGAAGCCATTAAGGACATTGACGGCGTGTGCGGTCTTGCCGGCAACACCGTGGCCGATCTGGCCGGGAAGCTGGGCATGAAGAACAACAAGGGCATCAAGCTGGTGCTCAAGCCCGCCAGCGTGGAGATCGAGTGCAACATTATCGCCCTCTATGGCCGTCCAGTCATCGAGCTTGCCAAAAATGTGCAGAGCGCCGTTTTCTCCGCCGTGGAGTCCATGACCGGGCTGAAGGTGGATAAGGTCGATGTCAACGTCTGCGCCATTTCCATGGGCAAATAGCCCCATTTTATACAACGAGGAGACCGGTTTATGACAAGGTCCAATGCAAGAGAGATCGCCCTTCACCTGATCTATGCCCAACAGTGCAGCGGCCAGAGCGCCGACGAGGTGCTCCGGTCCAGACTGGACGAGGGATACTATGCCTGCCTTTCCCAGGAGAGCGAGGTCTATGCCGAACAGCCCAGCCCCAAGCAGCGCGCCTACATAACCGACGTGGTAAAGGGCGTCAGTGAAAAGCAGGAGGAGCTTTCCGGCTATGTGGCGGAATTCTCCATCGGCTGGAGTGTCCGGCGTATCTCCCGTCTGGCGCGGGCGATCATGGAACTGGCTATGTACGAGGCGCTCTATGTGCCGGACGTTCCCTTTAACGCCGCCATTCATGAGGCCGTGGTGCTTGCCAGGAAATATGAGGAGGATGAAACGGCATCCTTTGTCAACGGGGTGCTTGGCTCCTTCTCCCGCAAGTACGCAGAGGGTGACAGGTCATGATCACCCTGGGCTTTGACACCAGCAACTATACCACCTCCGTGGCCTGCTTTGACGGGACGCAGGGGCACAACTGTTCCAGACTTCTGGATGTGAAACCGGGACAACTGGGGCTTCGCCAGAGCGACGCCCTCTTTTCCCACATCAAACGCCTGCCGGAGTTAGCCGACAGGCTGTTTGTGCATCTTGACCCATCCGAGGTGGGCGCCATCGGCGTATCCACCAGACCCCGGGCGGTGGAAGGCTCCTATATGCCCTGTTTTCTGGCCGGGGAGTCTCAGGCCGCCGTATTGGCCGGCGCCCTGCACAGGCCGCTGTACCGGTTTTCCCACCAGCAGGGGCATATTGCGGCGGCATTGTGGTCGGCAAAGCGGCTGGAGCTCATGAAACGGCCGTTTCTGGCCTGGCATCTGTCCGGCGGCACCACGGAGCTGCTGCTGGTCACGCCGGCGCACCGGAATGTGGACGCCCGGATCATCGGTGGCACCACCGATCTCTCCGCAGGACAGCTCATTGACCGCACGGGCATACTTCTGGGTACGGCCTTTCCGGCGGGCAAGGCGCTGGATCAAATGGCGCAGCGATCCTCCAGCCGGGACTGCTTTTCCGTACGGGTACAGGACTGCCGCTTTTCCTTTTCCGGCCTGCAGAACAAGACGGAAGCCTATTTTGCCCAGACCGGCGACGCCGACGCCACGGCGCGCTACGCGCTGCTGTCGGTCATTTCGGCGGTGCGCCGCGCCACCTTGCAGGCGCTGTCGCAGTATCCGGCCTATCCCGTGGTGTTCTCCGGCGGTGTGGCCTCCAACAGTCTGCTGCGCAGCAGGCTCACAGGCTTTGAGACCGTCTTTGCCCAGCCGGAGTTCTCCACAGACAACGCCATGGGCATCGCGGTACTGACCTTTTTACAGGAGGACGGGGCGTGGAACAGAGAATTTTGACCGTTACCCAGCTCAATACTTATATCAAGGGAAAATTCGACACGGACGGTCTGCTCAGTCAGGTCTGTGTTGCCGGTGAGATCAGCAACTATAAGGTCTACCCCTCCGGCCACCATTATTTTACCCTTAAGGACGCGGACAGCGCCGTGCGCTGCGTCATGTTCCGCGGTAACGCGTTTTCCCTGCGCTTCCGGCCGGAGAACGGCATGGCGGTGCTGGCCGTGGGGCGCGTGACCGTATTTCCCAGAGACGGGGCGTATCAGCTCTATTGTACCCGCCTCACGCCTGACGGAGCGGGGGATCTGCATGTGGCCTTTGAGCAGCTCAAGCGCAAACTGGAGGCCGAAGGGCTGTTTGACCCGGCGCACAAAAGACCCATTCCGGCCTATCCTCACCGCATTGCCCTTATCACCTCTGCCGCCGGTGCGGCCATTCACGATATGCTTCGGATTTTGGGGCGGCGCTACCCCCTGTCCAAGGTACTGGTGCTGCCCGTTCGGGTGCAGGGAGAGGAAGCGCCGCCGGAGATCTGCGCGGCCATTGCCTACGCGAACCGGTACCGGCTGGCGGATGTCATAATCACCGGACGCGGCGGCGGCTCCATGGAGGATCTGTGGGCGTTTAACGACGAGCGGGTGGCCAGAGCCATCTATGCCTCGGAAATTCCAGTGGTTTCCGCCGTGGGGCATGAACCGGATGTGACCATCTCCGACTATGTGGCGGATCTGCGGGCGGCAACGCCCTCCAATGCCGCAGAGCTGGTGGCGCCGGATCAGCTCAAGCTGCGCCTGCATTTGTCCCAGATGAAAGACCGTCTGGCCATGGCCATGACCAGAAAGCTCCGGCAGGAGCGGCAGCATCTGGATACGCTGGCAAAGTCCCGGGTGCTGCAAACTCCCACGGGGTATTTTCAGGAACGCCGTCTGCGGCTGGATTACGCCAGTCAGCAGATGACCGCCCAGTTCCAGTCCCTGCTGGCAAGAAAAAAGCAGGACTTCGTGCGCCGTGCTGCGGCGCTGGACGCCATGAGCCCCCTGAAGGTGCTGGGGCGGGGCTACAGTATGGTTTTTGACCCGGAGGGAGGAATCGTGCGCAGGGCGTCCGATACCGCACCCGGAGAAAAAGTAAGGATTCAGACAGCGGACGGCCGTATTCTGGCCGCTGTAGAGGAAATACAGGAGGAAAACAGGGATGAGTAAATCCGTCACCTTTGAAGCGTCGGTCAAGCGGCTGGACGCCATTGTGGCCAAGCTGGAAAGCGGCGACGTGCCGCTGGAGCAGGCGCTGAAGCTGTTTCAGGAGGGAACCGGGCTGGTGCGTTCCTGCAGCAAGCTGCTGGACGAGGCGGAACTGGAGGTCGTCAAGCTGTCCAAAGGCGAGGACGGCGCGCCGGTGGAAACGGAGATGCAGGATGAACAGACTGACTGAGGCATGGGAGCGCGCCACCCGGCGGGTTGAAGCATATTTACAGCAGCAGTGTCAGGCGCAGGATCAGCCCCAGAAGCGTCTGTATGAGGCCATGGCCTACAGTCTTATGGCCGGCGGCAAACGTCTGCGCCCGTTTCTGACCCAGTGTTTCTGCGCCGTCTGCGGCGGGCAGGAGGAACAGGCGCTACCGGCGGCGGCCGCGGTGGAGATGATTCACACCTACAGTTTGGTTCACGATGATTTGCCCTGTATGGACAACGACGACTACCGCCGGGGCAAGCCCACCAACCATAAGGTCTATGGGGAAGCGGCAGCGGTGCTGGCAGGGGACGCGCTTTTGACGGATGCGTTTTCCGTGCTGGCCTCGGCGCCCCTGCCTGCTGCGACGGTGTGCGCCTGCGTCGAAACGCTGGCAAAGGCGGCCGGTTCCCGGGGCATGGTGGGCGGTCAGGTGCTGGACATGGAAGCGGAGGCGCGCTGCTGCACCCGGCAGGAGGTGCTGGACATCCAGACCCGTAAGACCGGCGCGCTGATCCGTGCTGCATGCCAGCTTGGCGTCTTGTGTGCCGGGGGAGACCGGGTACAGTTGGACGCCGCCGGTGTCTATGCGGATGCCCTTGGCCTTGCTTTCCAGATTCAGGATGACATTCTTGACGTCTGCGGCGACGCAAAGACTTTGGGCAAAGCCACCGGAGTGGACGGAAACAAGAATACCTTTGTGCGCCTGTACGGCGTTGACCGGTGCCGGGAAATGGTGGCCGAACAGACCGAAAAAGCCATCGACGCCCTGTCTGCATTCCCGGATGCCCAGCTTCTGGAGCAGCTTGCCCGGTATCTGGCACAGCGGGATCATTGAGCGTGCAACGAGCGCCAGATTTCCATATTTTGCGAACAACGCCCTGAACCGCAGAATCACGCGGTTCAGGGCGTATTGCATCCCTCCACTTAAAATAAGATAAATCTACCTCTTTACGAATGAGAACCGGGGCGTTATGATAAGACATTATAGAAAGAAAAAGGCGCTGCTAGATATGAAGAACAGCTATTTACTTCGAGACAAACGCACTGTATTCTTACAGGGAATGAAAGACGGCATCCCCATCGGGCTGGGGTATCTGGCGGTATCGTTCTCTTTGGGCATTGCGGCAAAAAATGCGGGGCTGACGCCCTTTCAGGCGTTTCTGTCCAGCCTGCTGTGCAACGCCTCTGCCGGGGAATACGCTGCCTTTACCACCATTGCCGCAAAGGCGACATATGTGGAGCTGGCTGTCATTACCCTCATTGCCAACGCCCGATATCTGCTTATGAGCTGCGCCATGAGCCAGCGCATGAACCCCAATATGCCCTTTTATCACCGGCTGCTCATGGCCTATGACATTACGGACGAGCTGTTCGGCATTGCCATTGTCCGTCCGGGTTATCTGCACCCCTTTTATACCTATGGTGCTGTGGCCGTGGCCTTACCGTGCTGGTCCATCGGTACGGCCATCGGCGCCATTGCGGGCAATCTGCTGCCGGCACGGCTGGTCAGCGCGCTGAGCGTGGCGCTCTATGGTATGTTCCTTGCCGTTTTTATCCCGCCGGCCAAAAAAGATAAAGTGATTGGCGCCCTGGTGGTCATTTGCTTTGCCGCCAGTTTCTGCGCCGCCCATCTGCCGGGCGTGTCCGTCCTGTCCGAGGGCACCCGCACGATTCTGCTGACCCTGATCATCGCAGGCGCTGCGGCGCTGCTTTTCCCGAGAACGGAAAAGGGGGAGGAGGGGACAAAATGAATCTATACATCTGCCTTTTGATCATGGCAGGCGTTTCCTATCTGATCCGGGTATTGCCCCTGACCATTTTCAGAAAGCCCATTGAAAATCGGTTTATTCAGTCTTTCTTATATTATGTGCCCTATGTGACCCTGGCTGTCATGACGTTTCCGGCCATTCTGAGCGCCACCCAAAGCCCCATTTCCGGCATAGCGGCGCTGGTGGTTGGCATTTTGGTGGCCTGGTTCCGCTCCGATCTGTTCACTACCGCTGTTTCCTGCTGTGCCACGGTGTTTCTTGTAGAGCTGTTTCTGTAAGGCAGCCGCCGCCTGCGTCTGCTGCGCCCCTGAACAAACGGCGGCAGTATGGGCAGAACCCCATCGCGATTTGGAAATAGAAGCCGCCCCAGCGGATTCCCCGACAGTCGGGGCGCCGTGGGGCGGCTGGTTTTTATGTGCATATGCTGCGGAAAAGCTGCCGCCGGGCTTTCTTCAGCCTCCGTCGCTTGTGCGGAACAGGTATGCTTTTTCTGCCGTAAATTGAGAACTCATATAAACTTAAGTGGAATTTTCCGGAAAAATTGAATATTCACTTGTATATTCATGTATTCTATGCTATACTGATAACGGTGGCGCTGTATCCTAGTCAGAACTACCGGTTCCCAGGAAGGGCCTAAAAATCCTTTGAAGGGCATATCGATGAAGTCCCTGGTGCTTGCTTGTTACGCCCAGTTTCGGGTGGGTGCTGGGGGTTAAGGTTACCGGGCGAACCCTAATGGCATAGGGGAGCCGACCCGGTTTCCGCGGAGACCTGTTATTGTGCGGCAGCCGCACGGACCCCGTGACCCAGGACTGCGTACGAGACAGGAGATGAACCTGTATTGCGGTACAGCGAGTGTGCTGTGTACAGTGTAGCCTGCCTTGAGTGGATGCGATGGGGAAAGAGAAGCCATGCGTACTCGTCTATGGCCATAGATAGAGGCGATATTCTTTGGAAACCGCATTTGCAAAAGAGGCTAAGAACCGGACTGTTCTGGGGTGGAAAACATCTAGGCTGTCCAAACGGGATAGACAGGGGATTACGGTGCGGACTAAGTGGCAATCGGGTACTGTGTTTGGCAACAGCACAGTCAGAGCATGAAAAGGGAACTGCCTTTCCGGTGACGGGGGGTTGCTCTGGGGGAAAGCCAACCCGACCTAAGCCGCAAGATTTACTCTGTTTATTGCCACCATTTTTCATGAATATGGAGGTCATTTTTCAGTGGCGGACGAACCAAAGAAGGACAGGAAAAGACGAGGCTCGGAGCGTCATTCTCAGGTGCGGTGGATTTTATCCATCTTTTTCATCACCGTGCTGATTTCCGGCACATTTTCCTTCCTTTCTTCCGAGATTCTGGAATCGGCATCCCTTGTGGGTGCTTTTCTTGTGCTGCTGCTCATTATCCTTATTGGCATTGTCTTTGACCTGCTGGGCGTGGCCGTAACGGCGGCAGACGAGCGCCCGTTTCACTCCATGGCGGCGCGAAAGGTGCCCGGCGCTCAGGAGTCTATCCGGCTTCTGCGCAATGCCGGCAAGGTCGCGTCCATCTGCAACGATGTCATCGGCGACATCTGCGGCGTCATCTCCGGTACGGCGGCCGCAGTCATTGCCATTGAAGCCTTTTCCAATTATCAGACCCTGGCGCAGACGCTGCTGAAGCTGCTTTTGTCGGCGCTGGTGGCAGGGCTCACCGTAGGCGGCAAAGCCTGCGGCAAGCAGTTGGCGCTCAATAACAGTACAGCCATTGTACATATGGCGGGAAAAGTGGTCTATTTTATCAAAAAGCCCTTTTCCCATAAGAAATAAATTCGGGTTGTGTTTGCATGAACGTATTGGATTCTCTGCACAGCAGAGAAGATTTGCTGAAGCTGGATCGTTTTCATACGGACGCTTTATGCAAGGATATTCGCACTTTTCTGGTGGAGCACCTTTCTCAGACCGGCGGCCATCTGGCGTCCAATCTGGGCGTGGTGGAGCTGACCGTGGCCATTCACAAGGTGTTCGACCTTTCCAAAGACAGACTGGTGTTCGATGTGGGGCACCAGTCCTATGTGCATAAAATTCTCACTGGCAGAAAAGACCGGTTTGACACCCTGCGCCAGTTTGGCGGGATCTCCGGCTTTCCCAAGCCCTGTGAAAGCGACTGCGATGCCTTTGTGGCGGGACATGCTTCCAATGCCGTATCCGTGGCGCTGGGCATGGCGCGGGCGCGGACGCTGAAGGAGCAGGACTACAGTGTGCTGGCGCTTATGGGCGACGGCGCCCTGACCGGCGGTCTGGCCTACGAGGGGCTGAACGACGCCGGAGAAAGCGGAGAGCCGCTCATTGTCATCCTTAACGACAACGGTATGTCCATTACCCCCAACGTGGGCGGCATTGCCCGGCATCTGTCCCGCATCCGGACCCGTCCCGGCTACTACCAGTTAAAAAAAGCCTGGCGGGCAGCCACAAAAGGCTCCCGGCTGGGGCGTTTGTTCTACCGTCTGGTGCATTCAATAAAAGAAGCCCTCAAGCGCAGTCTCATTGGCTCCAACCTCTTTGAGGAAATGGGCTTTGAATATATCGGCCCTGCCGATGGCCACGATGTGGAGCGTCTGGTGTATCTGCTCCAGCACGCCAAGGAGCTGAAAAAGCCCGTGGTTCTGCACGTTATTACCCAAAAGGGCAAGGGCTATGCCCCGGCGGAGGCCACGCCGGATCGCTTCCACGGCATCGGCAAGTTCGATCCGGCTACGGGGCAGACCTCGCCGGAGTCGGAACCCAATTTCTCCGATACCTTCGGCAAGACGCTGGTGCAGCTTGCCGCAGAGGATTCCCGCGTCTGTGCCATCACCGCCGCCATGCAGAACGGCACGGGGCTGGACGAATTTGCCGCAGCCTATCCGCGGCGGTTCTTTGACGTGGGTATTGCCGAGGGACATGCGGTTTCCATGGCGGGCGGTCTTGCCAAGCAGGGGATGCTGCCGGTGGTGGCCGTGTATTCCACGTTTTTACAGCGCGCCTTTGACATGATTTTGCAGGACACGGCGCTGATGCATCTGCATGTTGTTTTTGCGGTTGACCGCGCCGGGCTGGTGGGCAACGACGGCGACACCCATCAGGGAGAATTTGACGTGGGCTTTCTGCGTCAGGTGCCCGGCATGACCGTGCTGTGCCCGGCCAATCAGGCGGAGCTGGCGTGGATGCTGCGCAAGGCTGTCTTTGATCTGTCCGGCCCGGTGGCCGTGCGTTATCCCAAGGGTGGCGATGGCGCATATACCGAAATCTGCCCCGCGCCGGTGATCCGGCAGGGCAGGGATATGACCCTTGTCTGTTACGGCACCATGGTCAATCACGCCTTGCAGGCGGCTGAGATCTTAGCCCAAAAGGGCTTTGATGCGGAGATCATCAAGCTCAATTCCATCAAACCCCTTGATATAAAGCCCATTTCGGCCTCTGTGGAAAAAACCGGGCGGCTGATTGTCGTCGAGGAGACCGCCGCCTGCGGCTGCGTAGGTACGGAAATCGTGGACAAGCTGACCCGCAGCGGCGTAAGGGGCGTCATGCGCACCCTCAATCTGGGCGACCGGTTTATTCCCCATGGCAGCGTGGAGCAGCTCTATGCCTGTACGGGGCTGGACGGCGCGTCCATTGCACGCAGCGCGCTGGAGGTTTTAGCGGAATGAAAAAGAAAGAACGGCTGGATGTTTTATTGACCCAGCGGGGGCTGGTCGAGTCCCGGACGAAAGCCCAGGCCGTGATCATGAGCGGCGAGGTCTATGTGGACGGGCAGAAAGCGGACAAGCCGGGGACGGCCTACGACGAGACGGTACAGATCGAAGTGCGTGGTACGGTCTGTCCCTATGTGAGCCGGGGCGGCTGGAAGCTGGAAAAAGCCCTGCGTGATTTTGGCGTGGATGTGACCGGCTGCGTGTGCAGCGATTCCGGTGCTTCTACCGGCGGTTTTACAGACTGCCTGCTCCAACAGGGAGCGAAAAAGGTTTTTGCCATTGATGTGGGTTACGGCCAGCTTGCGTGGAAGATTCGCAACGACCCAAGAGTGGTGTGCATGGAGCGCACGAATATCCGCTATGTCACACCGGAACAACTGGGCGAGCCGATGGATCTGTCTGTGGTGGACGTGTCCTTTATTTCTCTGAAGCTGGTTCTGCCTGTAATCCGAAGCCTGCTCAAGCCCACAGGGAAGATTGTGTGTCTCATCAAACCCCAGTTTGAAGCGGGGAAGGAAAAGGTAGGTAAAAAGGGCGTTGTTCGTGACCCGTCGGTACACGCCGAGGTGCTTGAGAACTTTGTCCGTCTGGCACAGTCTCTTGAGATGACTCTGCGGGCGCTGACCTATTCTCCGGTGAAAGGGCCGGAGGGCAACATCGAATTTCTTGGCTGCCTTTCCATGGAGCCGGGGGAACCTGCGGCAATTGAGATCCCCGCGCTGGTGGCGCAGGCGCACGAAGCATTAAAGGAGTGAGCGGATGAAGCACGTTGTAATGACACCCAATCCCTACCGGGATCGTACTTTCCGCTATGCGCGGGAGGCAGAGCAGATTCTCAGGGCTGCCGGTATCAGTTCCAAGACCTGTCTGTCCTTTGACGTGGACAAGAATTTTGAGCTGCCGGAGGATATGGAAACCGCCCCCTTGGACGAGGCGCTGAAAGAGGCGGAATGTCTCATCTGCTTCGGCGGCGACGGCACCATTCTCCATGCGTCCAAGGCGGCTTCCGCCGCCAATGTGCCCATTTTGGGCGTGAACATCGGCACGCTGGGCTTTATGGCAGAGCTGGAGAGCAGCGAAATACCCCTGCTTGCCCGGCTGGCCACCGACGAATATCAGATTGACGAGCGCATGATGCTCCATGTCTGCCTGCGCCGGGACGGAAATATCGTCTTTGAGGACACGGCGCTGAACGACGCGGTAATCACCAAGGGCGCGGTCGCCCGGGTAATTCAGATTTCCGCCTCCTTTGACGAGGTGGAAGCCATTCGCTTTAACGGCGATGGCATTGTTGTGGCCACGCCCACTGGCTCCACGGCCTATTCCATGTCTGCGGGCGGCCCCGTGGTGGAGCCATCGGCACGGAACATTCTTCTTACTCCCATTTGTGCCCATGACATGCAGACCCGCGGCATCGTGGTTTCTGCGGAACGTAAGGTGCGTATTTCCGTGGGCAGGATCCTGCGGCGCAACGCATTTTTGTCCGTGGACGGCGGACGGGCAGTCAAGGTCTTTACCGGCGATACCATAGAAATCAGCGCCTCCCGACAGACGACCCGGCTGATTCATCTGAAGGACAAGCGCTTTTTTGAGATCATTAAAAACAAACTGAACAGGTGAGGGCTGCCATGAAAACACAAAGACAGACAAAAATTCTTGAAATCATTGCCTCTATGGACATCGAGACCCAGGAACAGCTCCTCAACGAATTGAAAAAAGCCGGATACCGCAGTACGCAGGCCACAATTTCAAGAGACATCAAGGAACTGCGGATCATGAAGGAGCTGACCTCCCTTGGAACCTACCGCTATACCACGGTGTCCAAGGAAAAAACCGGGGCGTTTTCCGCCCGTCTGAACACCATCTTCCGGGAAAGCGTCATCAGCTACGACTATGCCCAGAATCTAGTGGTCATCAAGACCATTCCCGGGCTGGCGCCTGCGGCCAGCAGCGCTATCGACGCCATGAATATGTCCGTAGTGGTCGGTTCTCTGGCCGGTGACGACACAGTGGTGGTCATTATGCGCGATCTGCAGGCGGCCATCGGCTTCTGCGCAGAAATCAGACGTCTGCTGAACTGAGGCGGCGGAGGGACAGCCTGTGTTATCTTTGCTTCATATTGAAAATATTGCGGTCATTGAACAGGCGGATATTACCTTTGACCGGGGATTCAATGTGCTCTCCGGCGAGACCGGCGCCGGCAAGTCCATTATCATCGACGCCATCAGCGCCATTTTAGGAGAGCGAACCTACCGGGAGTCCATTCGTACCGGCGCGGACAAGGCCTTTGTCAGCGCCGTGTTCTGGGACGTGCCGCGGCTGGACTGGTTCGAGGAAAACCATGTGCCCTTTGAGCCGGAGCTGCAGGTGCAGCGGGAAATTTTTCTGGACGGCAGAAATGTGTGCCGTGTCAACGGACAGGGGGTCTCCGTGTCCGTTCTGCGTGCGCTGGGACGGCAGCTTATCAGCATTCATGGGCAGCACGATTCCCAGCAGCTATTTGACGAAGAGCGCCATCTGGCGCTGCTGGACAGCTTTGCCGCTGACCAGCCTCTGCTGGCGGCTTATGAGGACCGCTACAAGACCGTGCGCACCCTCCAGACCCAGGTACAGCAGTTCAGTCTGGACGAGGGAGAGAAACTGCGCCTGCAGGAATCCCTCCAATATCAGATTGACGAGCTGGAACGGGCAAACCTTCAGCCGGGAGAGGATGAAGCGCTGGAGGCGCAGCAGCGGAAGCTTCAGCATGCGGAAAAGCTCATGAACGGCTTAAACGGCGCTGTGGATGCCCTCTACGGCGACGAATCGTCCCAGGGCGCCGCCGATCTGCTGGATCAGGCGCTGCAGGCGCTGAGCGGCGTTTCCCGCTTTGACCCGGCGCTTTCCGACTATGCCGAAAAGGTGCAGCAGCTGGTCTACGGCACACAGGACGCGGCGCAGGAGCTGAGGGAGTACCGGGACAGCCTTTCTGATTGGGGCGAGGACGCGGAGCGTGTAGGAGAGCGGCTGGATCTGATTCACAAGCTGCGCCGTAAATACGGCGCCACCTGTGAGCAGATGCTGGCCTATCTGGAAAGCGCACGGGAGAAGCTGGACAGCATCGTTTTTGCCGATGTGCGCAAGGCGGAGCTGGAAAAGCAGCTTTCTGCAGCCAAAGAGGCGGCGGCGGAAGCCGGAGAAGCCCTCCACAGCGCCCGTGCTGCCGCGGCGGAGAAGATGGAGCAGGCCATCCTCAAAGAGCTTGCAGACCTGAATATGCCGCGGGTGCGGTTTTGCTGTGAGTTTTCCCGGACGGAGCTGACGGCCGTCGGCACGGACAGTGTGCG
The DNA here is from genome assembly GCA_029003235.1 of Bacillota bacterium. Classification (GTDB taxonomy): domain Bacteria; phylum Bacillota; class Clostridia; order Oscillospirales; family Oscillospiraceae; genus JAFRPC01. The sequence goes on along the minus strand of JAQYBZ010000095.1, from coordinate 1,114 downwards.
CTTCCTCATGAGCGCCAACGTGGGCGAGGCCATGAAGCCGTTGAGCAAGGTGGCCTCCGGCGGGGAGCTGGCACGAATCATGCTGGCCATCAAAAACGTGCTGGCCAGTCAGGACGCCATCGGCACCATGATCTTTGACGAGGTGGATGCCGGTGTCTCCGGCCGTGCCGCCCAAAAGGTGGCGGAAAAGCTGCTGGCGGTATCCCGGGGCAGGCAGGTGCTGTGCGTGACCCATCTGCCCCAGATTGCTGCTCTGGCGGAAAATCATCTGCTCATTTCCAAATCCGTCCGTCAGGAACGGACATACACTCAGGTGACGCCGCTGGATACAGACGGCAGAGTAGAGGAGCTGGCGAGAATGATCGGCGGCACCGAGATCACCGAGACCACATTACGCAGCGCGGCGGAAATGCTGCGCCGGTAGAAATATAAGGAGAACGCTATGAAGATTTACGAAGAACTGGTCGCCCGTGGGCTGATTGCCCAGGTGACAAACGAAGCGGTTGTCCGCGAGCTGGTCAATGAGGGCAAAGCGACCTTTTATATTGGCTTCGACTGCACGGCGGACAGTCTGACCGCTGGTCATTTTATGGCGCTGACGCTGATGAAGCGGCTGCAAATGGCCGGCAACAAGCCCATTGCCCTGATCGGCGGCGGCACCACCATGATCGGCGATCCCTCCGGCAGAACGGATATGCGTAAGATGCTCACCCGAGAGGACATTGACCACAACGCCCAGTGCTTTAAGCGCCAGATGGAAAACTTTATCGATTTTTCCGACGGCAAGGCCATGATGGTCAATAACGCCGACTGGCTGCTGAAGCTGAACTATGTAGATCTGCTGCGGGAGGTGGGCGCCTGCTTCTCCGTCAACAACATGCTCCGGGCGGAGTGCTACAAGCAGCGGATGGAAAAGGGTCTGAGCTTCCTGGAGTTCAACTACATGATCATGCAGTCCTACGACTTCTACTATGCCTATCAGCACTTCGGCTGCAATCTCCAGTTCGGCGGCGACGACCAGTGGTCCAATATGCTGGGCGGCACAGAGCTGATCCGCCGCAAGCTGGGCAAGGACGCCAACGCCATGACCATCACCCTTCTGACCGACTCTCAG
>JAQYBZ010000094.1 GCA_029003235.1 Bacillota bacterium | reverse complement strand
ATACAATAAAAAACGGGAATTCACAGCATTTTCTGTGAATTCCCGTTTTTGGCAGGGGCACAAGGACTTGAACCCTGAGCCTACGGTTTTGGAGACCGCCGCTCTACCAATTGAGCTATACCCCTATGAAAATGGTGGGCCTTCGGGGACTCGAACCCAGGACCGACCGGTTATGAGCCGGCTGCTCTAACCAACTGAGCTAAAGGCCCATAATCATTAACCTGACGCCTCGCAGGCACTTGCATATTATATCAGACGAATCCGAAATCGTCAATAACTCTTTTCAAAAAACTCCCACTTTTTTCTGCCGTGGCAAAATGCAGGGCGGCAGCAACCCTGCCGCCGCACAGCAAAACGGTGCTCATGGGGCATCCTGCAAAGCCAGCAGCAGTCAGCTTCGCTGACAGCGCCCTCATCAGAGAGAGCCTTGGAGATTCCAATCCCAACACATAACATAAGAATCCGACCCATGATTGCAGCCATAGGTCGGATGAACTGTTTTACGAAGCCATGGCAAAACCGGGTAGCTTTTATGGATTCCGGCGATTTGTGCGAATAAGAGCGATATTCACCCGAAAGCATCTGGCACATTCCGAAGAATTGTGTTACAATACGGAATAAACGATAATTCCTGCGTCCATATGGGAGGAGATTGTATGCTAAAGATACTTATTGCCGAAGATGATAACGAGCTGCGCCAGTTGTTTTCCCATGTGCTTATGAAAAACGGTTATGTAGCAAAGGGCGTTTCCAACGGCAAGGAAGCGCTCTGCGCCATGGACAGTGACTATTACGATCTGCTCATTTCGGACATCATGATGCCTGTCATGGACGGCTACCAGCTTGTGCGCCAGCTTCGGGAAAACGGGAACACCACGCCGGTCATGATGATCACAGCCAAGGACGCCTTTGACGATATGCGGCAGGGCTTTCTGTCCGGCACCGATGATTACATGGTCAAGCCCATTAACATTAACGAGATGGTGCTGCGGGTAGGCGCGCTCCTGCGCCGGGCGCAGATGATCCACGACCGGCGGCTGGTCATCGGCGGCACCGTGCTGGAGCTGGATTCCCTTACGGTCCGCACCGGTGCGGAGTCCCTGGTTCTGCCTCAGAAGGAATTTATGCTGCTGTACAAAATGGCCTCCTTCCCCGGGCGCATCTTCACCCGGTATCAGCTCATGGACGAAATCTGGGGATACGATTCCGAGAGCGACACCCATACAGTGGATGTACATATCGGCAGGCTGCGGGAGCGTTTCCGTGATAATCCGGATTTTAAGATCGTTACCATGCGTGGCGTGGGATACAAGGTGGTGAAGCTGTGAAAGCCAGAGAAATTTTCGACTCCATCCGCCACCAAAAGCGCAACAAGCCCAGCCTGCGGCTTCGGCTGGTGCTGCTGGTCTGCGGTGAGTTGATCATCAGCGTTCTGCTGGCGCTGGGCGTGGACTTTCTGCTGCGGAATGTTCTGTTTAAGGATCATGACATCCCTCTGGTGCTTGAGCTGCTGTCTGCGGCGCTGCTGGTGAGCGTCGTCCTCACAAACCTGTTGGGCAGGCAGTTCTTTGACCCCATCAAGGCGTTGGGCAAGGCCATGGAGCAGGTCGCCGACGGGGATTACACGGTTCAGGTCTACACCAAGTCCACAGCCAAGGAGATTCAGGAGATCTACTCCGGCTTTAATCTCATGACCCAGGAGCTGAGCGCCACGGAAATACTGCAGACCGACTTTATTGCCAATGTCTCCCATGAATTCAAAACGCCCATCAACGCTATTGACGGCTATTGTATGCTCCTGCAGGACTGTGACAATCTGGACGCCACGGAAAAAGGCTATCTGGACAAAATAATCTTTAACGCCAAGCGTTTGTCGGAGCTGACGGGAAGCGTGCTGCTTCTGTCCAAGCTGGAAAACCAGTCCATCCCCACCAAGCAGACCCGGTTCCGGTTGGACGAGCAGATCCGTCAGTCCATCGTGTCTCTTGAATCGGCGTGGGAAAAGAAGCAGATCGACTTCGACGTGGAACTGGATACGGTGGAGTATTTCGGCAACGAAGGATTGACCCGCCATATCTGGGACAACCTCATTGGCAACGCCATCAAATTTGACTCTCAGGGAGGCTGGGTGCGCGTACGTCTGTCGCGGCAGCAGGATGCCGTTGTGTTTTCCGTGGCGGACAACGGCCCCGGCATCGGCGACGTGGCCAAAAAGCACATCTTTGACAAATTCTATCAGGCGGACAACTCTCATAAGGACGAGGGCAACGGCCTGGGGCTTTCTCTGGTCAAACGCATTGTGGGGCTGGAGGGCGGCCAGATTCAGGTGTGCAGTCCGCCGGAGGGCGGCTGTGTGTTCACTGTCCGGCTGCCGGCAAAGTAGCATATAGCTTGGGGGAATCGACGTTTTTGGCGCGGCTCCCCCAATTTTCAACAATAATTGAACTTGAATTGAGGTTGGGTTGCAATTTATGGATTATCTTATTGTCCGTAAAATGAACGCAAAGGCGCAAAAGCCCGAACTTTGATGCGGATATACAACTTCCATTTTTGTCCCCCGTCTTTTGGGAATCCGCCGCCTTTGCACAATTGAGAAAGAAAGAGAGAAAGAAAGGTAACAATTTATGGCAAAGGCTTATGTTTTCTACAACCCTCTGGCGGGCAACGGCCAGTGCAGGCAGGATGTGCACAAGCTGCAGGACATTCTGACGGACGAGACCGTGTTCTGCGACATGACAAAGTCCGAGACCTACGAAAAGGAACTGTTTTCTCTTGCGCCGGACGATTATCTGGTTCTGTGCGGCGGTGACGGCACCCTCAACCGCTTTATCAATCTGACCCAGGAGATTTCCCTGAAAAACGACATTCTCTACTGCCCTCTGGGCAGCGGCAACGATTTTGCGCTGGACATGGGACATACATACGGCGGGCAGCCCTTTCCCATCAAGGCGCAGCTTGAGAATCTGCCCTCCGTCACAGTGCAGGGCAAGACCTACCGCTTCCTCAACGGCGTCGGTTACGGCATCGACGGCTACTGCTGTCAGGAGGGCGACCGTCTGCGTCAAAGCGCCGAGGGAAAGGCCATCAATTATACGGCCATCGCAATCAAAGGGCTGCTGTTCCACTATAAGCCCACTGCGGCCAAGGTCACGGTAGACGGCGTATGCCACAGCTATCAAAAGGTCTGGCTGGCGCCCACCATGCACGGCCGGTACTACGGCGGCGGCATGAATCCTGCGCCCGGGCAGAAACGCAACAGCGGCACCTTGTCCGTCATGGTCATGCACGATTCCTCCAAGCTGAAAACCCTCATGGTCTTCCCTTCCATCTTCAAGGGTGAGCATGTCAAGCACAAAAAAGTGGTGGACGTATTCTCCGGGCGGGAGATTCAGGTGGAATTTGACCGTCCCACTGCGCTGCAGATTGACGGTGAGACCATTTTAGGCGTCACGAGCTACACGGCTCACGCATAATCTCAGGGTTCATTGGGTATAACCTCTGTCCCACGGCTGCGCAATTGGAAAGGACAGGTTCATGAATTTTCTCAAGTGTATCCTCTATATGGCCGCCGTCGGTGTGTTGGG
>JAQYBZ010000093.1 GCA_029003235.1 Bacillota bacterium | reverse complement strand
GGTCAAGGCTCTCATCGACCGCGCCTACAACCAGTGTGTGCAGATCCTGCAGGAGCACGGCGACAAGCTGGAGACCGTGGCGCAGTACCTGATGGCCCACGACACCATGAGCCGCAATCAGTTTGAGGCCTGTATGCGAGGCGAGGAGATTCCCGAAAACGAACACGAGTCCATTTTCGACCGCTTCACCCGGCAGGACAGCAGCGGCACCGGCGCCATGCCGGGGCAGGACGTTCCTCAGAACGACCGGCCGGGTTCGTCCCCGGCGGCAGACGTTCCGCAGAATGACCAGAGCGCCCAGCCGTCTGCGCAGGGCACGGACATTCCCCAGCATCCCGCAGGTGACGACACCGGCGACCGTCCGTAATACGATGATTTGATAAAGCGGTTTCCCGTTTTACTGTATAAGCAAAAACACAGGGTGTGCCGGAAGTTCCGGCGCACCCTGTGTTTTGTTTGTTTTTCACTTTTCCTGTGCCAGACGCTGCATACGGATATCCGAGCCTGCAAACTGGAGCAGCTCATAGCTGCCCAGCAGCCGGGAGGCAATCTGAGGCGAATAGGTCTGCTCCAGAGATTCCGGAAACAGATTGGTGGAAATGATGGTGGACTTCCCCGCCGTCAGCCGGGAATTGACCACGGTGTACAGGGCGGAGATGGTGAACTGGGTCTTCATTTCCGTGCCCAGATCGTCCACAATGAGCAGGTCGCAATCCAGATACTTCCGGGTGCGGCCGTCCTCGTCCCCGCCGAACTTCACCGCCTCAAAGTCGGCAAACATGGCGCCTGCCGTCTCGTAGACCACCCAGAAGCCCGCGTCTGCCACCTGCCGGGCGATACAGGCGGACAAAAAGGTCTTGCCCAGTCCCGTCGCCCCCACAAAAAGGAGATTTCCGCTCTTCTCGCCGAAAGCGGCCGCATATTTTTTGCAGTAATTCAGATTGCAGCGCATAAGCTGCCGGGCGCTGGCGCCCCAGTTTTCATCGTAGGCATCGGAATAGTAGTCCAGAGAGAAGTTTTCAAAGCACTCCTGTCCCGTAACGAACAGCGCGGTCAGCTCCCGGTTCTGCTCCTGCCGGCACAACTCCTGCAGGCAGGAACACATTTTCGCGCCCACATAGCCGCTGCCGCCGCACAGAGGGCACACCGGCGCGTCGTTTACCGTGACGCCCTCTTTTTCCGCCGCGTCCAGCAGCGCCTTGCGCTCCTGCTGCAAACGCAGACTTTTTTCCTTCAATGCGTCGATGGCTGCCGCCGGGTCACTGCCCCGGGACAGGCTGGTGCAGACGGCTTCCGCCGCCGTCCGGCGAAGCTGCCGGTCGATCTGGCGCAATCGGGGATATTTTTCATAGGCTTCGGCCAACTGGCCGGCGTACTCCGCCTCCCGGCGGTCTTTGGCCTCGGCCAGACGCCGCCTTGCCCGGCGGATCACCGCTTCACTGTATGCCATCGGTCAGTCCTCCCCCTGTTTTGCCAGCAGCCGTGCTGCGGCCTGTCTGCCCAGCGCCCTGGGCGTCTCGCCGTGGCGCTGGAACTCTCCGCCCCGCTGGGCTCTGGCGCTTTTGGCCGCAGGCCGGTCGGAGCGCTCGATCTGGGCAAGGGTGTGCAGCCCCTGGCTGTCCCAGCTTTTCAAAATGGAATTCATGTACGGCCACTTGAGACTCCCTGTATTGACACAGGTCTTTTCAAAGGCAAGCTGTAAGACCTCCATGGGAAAGCCCATATCCAGCCAACTGAGAATGTATTTTTCCTCGGCTGCCGTCAGGCGGCGACCCTCCAGCCCCAGCAGGGCGCACACCTGTCCCACCCGGCTGCTGCGCAGATTCTGCGCCTGTACATAGGCGGCGGCGGCTTCAATGTTGTCAATGCCCTCGTCCGCCCAGCGGTAGGCCTCTTTTTCTATGGAGCGGAAAGAAGGCGCTCTGCCTGCGCCGCGGCTGCGGCTGCGGGTGATGCAGTAGCTCAGCAGCATACTGATGACCTCCGGCGACAGACCCAAATAGTCCGTCATGGCCAGCAGCACCTTTAATTCCTCCGTGTTGAGGATGCGTCCCAGCCTGCGCTGGGTCTCCCCTACCAGCTCCCGGAAGCCCGACTGGGGTTCCTTCATGCGGCGGGTGACGTCCTGCTCGGAATAGACCGGGCGCTCCGCCGCCTGCTGGAATCGGGGCGCGGGATTCTCCCACACGCCCAACTGGCGCAGCAGCGCCGACGCCCGCTCCACCCGCTGGGCAGACAGGCCGCTCTGCTCCGGACTGCCGCCGCCGGCGCAGCACAGATATAAAAGCGCCGCGTCGCCGTCTCCGGCGGCCAGCAGCTTGCGCACATGGTCAGATCTGACCGGAATCTCCTGCATGGAAGAACCCCCCTCTCTTCCGTTTTTCCCGTTTCCCCACAATGGGAGGGAAAAACGCGGCATCACGGATTGACTGGATTTTATTATAGCATAGGATTTTTCCCGCTACAAGCGCCCGGTGTGACAAGAAATCGCAAAATATTTCCGTCAATTTTGATGAGCTGCCACATCTTGTGGCAGAAAAGGCCACATTGCACAAGATTTACAGAAAGTTCACAGGCCGCCGCTTATTTCGCGTTGCAATCCGTTTCAAACCATGATAAACTCATCTCAGCGCCCATTGGAGAGGAGGCAGAGCCGTGAAAAACCAGCGGGAAAAGCGGCAGCAGCCGGAAAAATCGCCCGAAGCGCCGGCAAAGCGCAGGCGCTGGCAGGCGCTGGCTAAACGGGAGCGCTTTGCCATTCTGGCGGCGCTGGCGGTCATTGCTGTACTCATGGCCGTGGGGATCTTTTTGCTGGTGCGCCTGTTCTCTCAGCCCCCGGCGGGGCAGACGAAAGCACCCGTCAGCTACACGGCGGGAGAAGACGCCGACTGGGAGGCCGCCGTTGTGTACGACAAAGACGGACAGGCCGTTCTGACGGCGGGGGAACTGAATTACTACTACTGGAGCGAGTATTTTTATCTGGTCAACAGCTTTGAAAAGGGCGGCACCTATTATTTTGACACGTCCCGGCCTCTGGACGAGCAGCAGTACAACGAAAACCAGACCTGGCAGGAGTATATCCTCAACGAAGCGTTGGACACGGTGCGCCAGACGCTGGCGCTGGTGAACAAAGCCCAGGAGGAGGACTTCACCCTCACAGGAGACTATCTCCAGTCCTATGAGCAGGAGCTGGACAACTTTGACAGCTATGCGGTGAAAAACGGCTTCGTAAAAGAAGACGGCAGCGGAGACGTCGACGCCTATCTCAGAGATTCCTACGGCGACGGCGCCCGGCAGGAGACGTTTTTCCGCTATCTGTACAATTCTTTCTACGCCTCCGCCTATTCCGACCAGCTCTATGAAAACATGGAGGCCGATCCGGAGCAGATCAGCACCTATTTCGACGCCTATGCCGACGAATACGAGGCCAGCTTCGGCATCACCAGGGAAAACAGCCCCCAGCTCGTGAATCTGCGGTGCATTTATTTCATTGTTCAGGATACGGAAAGCGACGCCGACTGGCAGGATGCCCAGGCGCGGGCGCAGGCTCTGCTGGACGCCTTTGCACAGCAGCCCTCGGACGAGTATTTTGCGTCGCTGGCGGACGAAAACACGGAAGCCCCCGGCGCCCCGGAGGGCGGCCTGTACACCCAGGTCTATCCCGGCAGCATGGAGACCGCCATCGACCAGTGGTGCTTTGCCGACGGACGGCAGGCCGGAGACTGTGAGATCGTCAAAGATGAAAACGGCTATGCCCTGCTGTATCTGTCCTCCTTCAGCGACACCTCCTACTGGCAGCTTTTGGCGCGCAATGACCTGATCTATGAGGACTACTGCTCCCTGCTGACGGGGATCGTCACGGACAACGGCTTTACCGTGGACAAAAAGGCCATCGCTTTGGCGCAGCCCAACGGGCTGTCCCAGTAAAATTCCCCTCCTGCCATTGCAAGCGGCAGAGGAATGTGCTATAATCATTTATATTAT
>JAQYBZ010000092.1 GCA_029003235.1 Bacillota bacterium | reverse complement strand
GCTTCGGCGCACAACAGGCCGTCCACGGCGGCGGACATGATGCCCCCGGCGTAGCCTGCACCCTCACCGCAGGGAAACAGCCCGGACAGGGAGGACTGGCGGTTTTCCCCCCGCAGAATCCGAACAGGGGAGGAACTGCGGGTCTCCGGTGCGGTCATGACCGCCTCCGGCGCGTCAAATCCGGCCAGCCGCTGTCCCAGGGTGGGCAGGGCTTTTTCCAGCACATCCGTCAGCTTTTTGGGCAGGACTTCATGCAGGTCGCAATAGGTCACCCCGGGACAGTAGGTGGGTCGGACGCCCCGGGCGCCGGTGCTGGGTTTGTGGGCAAGAAAATCTCCCACCAACTGGGCAGGTGCATGATAGTTGCTCCCACCGGCGGCAAAGGCGGCGGCTTCGATCTGCTGCTGCCAGTACATTCCGCCAAGTGGGGAAGAATCGGGGAAATCGGCGGGCTGCAAGGTGACCAGCAGGGCGGAATTGGCATTTTCGCCGTCTCTTGCACGGTTGCTCATACCGTTGGTGACCACGCGTCCCGGTTCCGACGCGGCGGCCACCACATAGCCACCGGGGCACATACAGAAGGTGTAGGCTGAGCCGCCGTCAGGCAGATGGACGGACAGCTTATAGTCGGCAGGGGGCAGACCGCGCCGTGTTTCTCCGTATTGGGCCTTGTCCACCATAAGCTGGGGATGCTCGATGCGCACGCCCATGGAAAAGGGCTTTGGCTCCATGGGGACACCCATGCTGTGCAGCATGGAAAAGGTGTCCCTGGCGCTGTGTCCAATGGCGAGGATCAGGCGGCTGCAGCGCAAACGCTCTGTGCCCGCAGGCGTGGTGAACTCCACGCTGTGCAGGCTGCCGTTTTCCACACCAATCCCGGTGAGTCTGGACTGAAAACGCACTTCGCCTCCCAGAGAAAGGATTCTTGCACGCAGATTCTGCACCACGGTAAACAGCACGTCCGTACCCACATGGGGCTTGGCGTCGTACAGAATGTCTTCACAGGCGCCCGCCTGTACAAACTGTTCAAGCACCCAGCCTGCCCGTTCATTTTTCGTCCCCGTGTTGAGCTTGCCGTCAGAGAACGTTCCGGCGCCGCCCTCCCCGAACTGCACATTGCATTCCGGGTCAAGGGTTCCCCCATTCCAGAATTCCTCCACCTTCTGACGCCGTGTCTGAGCATCGCAGCCACGTTCCAGCACAATGGGGCGCAGTCCCGCCAGTGCCAGCGCCAACGCGGCAAACATCCCGGCAGGGCCAAAGCCAACCACCACCGGACGGTGCGCCGGCTGGGCGGCAGGCCGGGGCAGGCGGTAGACATAGGGGCTGAAAGGGGAGACATTTTTGTTCCGGCACTGTTTCAGCACGCGGTTCTCGCTTTGCTTTGTCGTCACGTCTACGGTATAGACGTAATGTACATCGTCTTTTTTTCTGGCGTCCAGGGAGCGCCTTGCCACAGACAGAGTGCTGATTTGCGCGGCAGTGATCTTCAACTCCTTTGCCGCCAGATACAGCAGCATGTTTCTGTCGTGCTCTACGGGGACGGAAATATTACGGATTCTCAGCATGTTCGCTCCTTAACTGACCGGCCAGACGCCCGGAAGACCAGGCCCACTGCAGATTATAGCCGCCGCAGTCGCCGTCAATGTCCAGCACCTCCCCGGCGGCATACAGGCCGGGGACGATGCGGCTTTCCAGCGTCGTGGAATAAAACTCCCTGGTGCAGATTCCTCCGGCGGTGACCTGGGCACTGTCCATGCCCAAGGTGCCCGTCAGGGGCAGGGAAAAGGCGTGCAGCGCCTCGGCAACGGCGCTGAGCTTGTCCCATTTGAGCTGGGAGATGGGCAGGGTGAGGGGGATGTCCACGGATTGCACCACCACACGCCCCAGCCGGTTGTGTACCAGGCCTGTGAGCAAATCGCCGCAGGTCAGCTCCGGCTGCTGGGAGATGCGGATGCACAGCAGGGAAAGCAGCTCGTCGCCGCCCATGCCGGGCAGCAGATCCAAAGTGATTTCACACCCATCGGGAGCGGTGGACGCTGCCCGGGAGATCTCATAGACGGCGGGACCGGACAGACCGTATTCCGTAAACTGTACTTCGCCCTCGGAGACGGCCAGCAGCGTCTGTTCCTTCGTCAGCTTTACCCGTGCGTTTGCCCGTACGCCCTTGAGCCGCGCCACATAAGGATCGCCGGTCTTTAGCTGTACCAGCGACGGACGCAGGGGAGTGCAGTGGTGCCCCAGGGCGCGCAGGAGCGTGTACCCGCTGAGACTGCCGCCCAGCTTGGTGCCTGCCAGACCTCCGGCCGTTACAATGAGCCGGTCGGCCTGTAAAATTTCGACGTCCGTCTTGATCGTAAATCCTCCGCCGGTTCTGCTGACGGCACGCACCTCGCAGCCTGTGCGCAGTGTAATGTTTTTTCGCTGCAGCGCAAACCGCAGGGCGTCCACTACGCTGTTGGCTTGATCGGAATAGGGATAGACCCGACCGGAAGGCTCAGTTACCGTCAAAAGGCTGATGCCGCGAAAGAATTCCAGCGTAGCGGCTACGTCAAAAGCCTGCAGCGCATAGCTGACAAAATCCGGCTCGCTGCCGTGATAGTGGGACACGCCGGCACGGATGTTGCTCAGATTGCATCGCCCATTGCCGGTGGCAAGCAGCTTTCTGCCCACCCGGCTTTGGCGTTCCAACAGTACAACGTCGCGCTCCGCCTCCTCTGCGGCCGTTAGGGCAGCCATCATTCCGGCTGCGCCGCCGCCAATAATTGCCACGCGCATAAGGTACCTCCCATTCATGATTACTACCATTATATTACAAATTGCAGACGCTGACAAGCACGGAAAAATCGCCGCGGCAGCATGGACGACCAGTGGAGATCCGGCGCTTCTGCCCTTTTTTGCCCGGAAATAGCCTTTCAGATTCACAAAAAGCGGCGCGGAACAACAAAGGAAGCGTTGCTTAAACCTGTTTCCGATTTTTTTCTTGCATTTTTTGTGGTAGAATTGCAATGCAGCACAGGGTTGTAGGCTTTTTTCCTGCAGTAAGTTTTTCGTTGGGAGAATATCTGACAAAATGTCAAGGCTTATGGTTTTCACAAATGACTGTGGATAAACTTGTATGTTTTTATCCTTTTATTTCCTTGCGCATTTCGATTTACTGTGCTATAATTCAAAAGAGAAATAGTAATAAAGTGAGAAGCACAACACTTTTTCCCGACGTTCGGACTTTTTTGGTGATATGCTCGCAAGAGCATACATATGTTGCTTTTTTCTGTGGCAGGAGGAAAAAATGCGACATATACAGTGTACGCAACCCGCACTGTCATTATTAACGAAAAGGAGAAAGGCTTATGAAAAAAATTCTTAGCATGATTCTCGCGATCGCAATGGTAATTTCCATGTTCGCGGGACTCGCAACCACCGCAAGTGCAGCCGAGACAGCGACGTATTCCAAGTTGACGAAAGCGCCGACTGACTGGAGCGGCACATATATCCTCGTTTATGAGGATGCTACCAGCCCAGTGATTTGGACCGGTGTTGATGCTGCAAACTGTAATGAAGCTGTAACAATCATCAACGGTAAAATTACTGTTGCTGCTACTGCGACCCTTACGATTGCGCCGATTGATGCCACTGCTGGTACTTACAGCATAATGGTCAATGGCGGAACCAACAATGGAAAGTATATCTACGGCACAAGCGGTAGCAACAAGATCAACTTTGGCACTACTCCCACGGCTAACACGCTGACTTATGAAACTGACGGTAGCGTTACTATTGCCAGCAATACTAGCGTGATGCGCTATAACCCCAATGCTAACAACTATCGTTTCCGTTATTTTAAATCTGCCTCTTATAGCACTCAAAAAGCAGTAACTCTTTACAAACTTGATGAGTCTGGTACTTCCTGCACGCACGCAAACGCAACCTCCAGCGTAACGACTGAGCCCACCTGCCGCACACCCGGTGAAAAAACCTTTACTTGCCCTGATTGCAATGTAACTTGGACTGAAACTATCCCTGCCACCGGCCATTTTTGGGGCGAACCCGTTCAGACGACTGCTCCTACCTGCACCGAGGACGGTGTGAATACATACACCTGCTCTGTATGTTCGGGCACCAAGACCGAAGTCATCCCTGCCACCGGTCATACATATGTTGGCGGAACCTGCTCCGTCTGCGGCGCGGCAGAGCCGACTTCTAATGACTATGTGAAGACGGAAATCTCCGCGATCACTGCCGAGCATAAAGTCATCATCACCATGACAGACGGCACGACCGTTTGGGCGTTGTCTTCTGCAAACGGCACTTCTGCCGCCCCAGCTGCTATTGTTGTTACCCCCTCCGAGGATAAGATCAGTACCAATGATGCCACTTTGGTATGGACCATCACCAATACGGATGGCGTTCTGACCATTGCTCCTGATGGTGCGACGGATTCTTCCCTGTATTGCACAGATGCGAACAATGGCGTTCGCGTTGGCACCAGCACGAGCGCCACCTTCAGCAATGCGTTCAGTGTTGATGAGACTTCTGGTTATCTTAAGGCTACAACCGGCACGAAAACGCGTTATCTCGGCATCTACAAGACAACTCCCGACTGGCGTTGCTACACCAACACGACAGGCAATACTGTCGGCCAGACACTGGCATTTTATGCCTACAAGCCGGCTGCGACTGAGCCGACCGAGCCGACCGAATGCACCCACACCAATGTCACCGAAGTGCCTGCGGTTTCTGCGACCTGCACCACTGCCGGCAACAGCGCCTACTGGAGCTGCCCTGACTGCGGCAAGTACTTCTCTGAC
>JAQYBZ010000091.1 GCA_029003235.1 Bacillota bacterium | reverse complement strand
GCGATCAGTTGTGCCAGAGCCATCCAGTACTGGTGATACACCAGGGAAGCAACGGCAAATACCAGCATGGTGATGCTGTAGAGGTAGGTACTGGTGCGCAGGAGTTTTTTCAGGTTTTTGTCCAAGGCGCGTCACCCTTCTTTCTCTGGTAAAATGGGCGTATGGGTATACTAATATTTATTATATCAAATGTCGCCGGTTTTTTCCACTGCTTTCTGTTAGTTTTTCAGGAAAATGTTCAAAACGGCTTTGAATCCGGGGCAAAACTCCTCTGTTTTTTCAACGGCGCCGAGGGTGTCGGCTGGGGAAGGCGATTGGGGCGGCGCCTGTCACCGGTGAAAGGAAAACAGGGGCAAAATGCCCGGCAAATGGACGCTTTGAGCGGGATTTTCTTCCCAAATTTCCCTGCTGGAGGAAAAAACAGGTATACAAACGGGATTTTTTGTGTTATACTATGTACACAGGCGTTCCGGCAGCAGATTTTCAGGCGCCACCCGGCGACCCCTCTGACCGGACGTTTTTCTTTGTATCTTGCGTGTGTGAGAACGCGAAACCATAGATGGGCAGGCTGCCGGCTGCGGTACGCCGCAGTGCTGCCAAAGAGCAACAAAGGATGTAAGCAGGCGCTTTCCCGGGGAAAAAGACGTGACGGGGTCTTTTTTGCCGAAAGCTGGCTGCCTTGTTTTGTTGCGCCAAAATTCCATGGGCGCATTTTACATATTTCAACAAAAGGAGTATACATTCATTGGCTGAACGACTGAAAATTATCCCTCTGGGCGGTCTGAACGAGATCGGCAAGAACATGACGGTTCTGGAATACGGCAAGGACATGATCGTAGTGGACTGCGGTCTGGGCTTCCCCGAGGACGATATGTACGGCGTGGATCTGGTGATCCCCGACGTGACCTATCTTGCAAACAACAAAAACAAGCTCCGTGGGATTTTTATTACCCACGGACACGAAGACCACATCGGCAGCATCCCCTATGTGCTGCAGGCGGTCAACGCCCCGGTGCACGGCACCGCCCTGACCAACGGGCTGATCCGCCTGAAGCTGGAGGAACACGGGCTGCTCAATTCCACCAAGCTGTGCCAGCACAAGGCCGGCGACGTGGTCAAGGCCGGCTGCTTCCAGGTGGAATTCATCCATGTCAACCACTCCATTGCCGACGCCGTGTGCTTCTGCATCCACACCCCTGTGGGCAAGGTGATCATGACCGGCGACTTCAAGATCGACCCCACCGCCCCCGACGGCATGACCGATCTGGCGCGGCTGGGCGCCCTGGGCAACGAGGGCGTGCTGGCGCTGCTGTGTGATTCCACCAACGTGGAGCGCATGGGCTATACCCCGTCGGAGTCCGTGGTGGCCGAGAGCCTCGACCGACAGTTCAAGGGCTGCGACAAGCGGATTATCATTACCACCTTTGCCTCCAATATGTACCGGATCCAGGCCATCCTGAAGACCGCCCACCGTTATGGGCGCAAGGTGGCCGTCACCGGCAGGAGCATGGAGAACATTCTCAAGGTCGCCACGGAGCTGGGCTACTTCAAGCTGCCCCAGGGCGCTGTGGTGGACATTAACCAGATCAAGTCCATCCCGGACAACAAGCTGGCCATCGTGGCCACCGGTTCTCAGGGTGAGAATATGTCCGCCCTGTACCGCATGGCCTTCTCCTCCCACAAGCAGGTGGAGATCAAGGCCACCGACCGCATCCTCATTTCCGCCTCCGCCATTCCCGGCAACGAGAAGCCCATTTCCAACATCATCAACGAGCTGTACCGCAAGGGCGCAGAGGTGATCTACGACAAGTCCGAGGGACTTCATGTATCCGGCCACGCCTGTCAGGAGGAGCTGAAGCTCATGCACGCGCTGACCAAGCCCCGCTTCTTCCTTCCCGTCCATGGCGAGCAGCGCCATCTGCGGATGCACGCCAAGCTGGCGCAGCAGATGGGAATGAATCCCAAAAACATTATTCTGGCGGACATCGGCCAGGTCATTGAGTTTTCCCCCAAGACCTGCAAGCTCACGGGCAGCGTGCCCTCGGGCAGAGTGCTGGTGGACGGCAGCGGCGTGGGCGATGTGGGCAACGTGGTGCTGCGCGACCGGAAGCATCTGGCGCAGGACGGTATGATCGTGGTGTGCGTCAACCTCTCGGCGGAGGACAGCTCCGTGATCTCCGGCCCGGATATTATTACCAGAGGCTTTGTCTACGTCAAGGAGTCCGAGGATCTGATGGACGCCTTGAAGTACATTGCCAACGATTCTCTGGACTATTGCCG
>JAQYBZ010000090.1 GCA_029003235.1 Bacillota bacterium | reverse complement strand
CGCTGCAGGGTATCTGCCCATTCCTGCGCCGCGTGGACGGAACCGGTTTCGGTCTCCTCAATGGCGGGACAGACGATATAGCACTGATGCCCCAGCGAGACCTGTTTGCGGATAAAGGCATTGATCCGGGCGCGGAACGACTCATCCACCAGAAAGGTGTCGATACGCTGCCGCCCCGGCGGCAGCTCGTCAATAACGGAAATGTCCAGATCACCGTAGAGAATCAGCGCCAGCGTTCTCGGTATGGGGGTGGCGGACATGACCAATAGATGGGGATTGGTGCCCTTGGCTGCCAGTGCTGCGCGCTGTGCCACGCCAAAGCGGTGCTGCTCGTCGGCAATGACCAGACCCAGCCGGGCAAATTGGGTGGAGTCGGAGATCAGGGCATGGGTGCCGATGATCAGGTCCACCTCATGGCGAGCCAGCGCCTCACGCACTTCCTTTTTTCGGGCGGGAGTCATGGAGCCGGTGAGCAGGGCGCAGCGAACGCCCAGCGCCGATAAAAGAGGCGTCAAAGAGCGGGCATGCTGCTCGGCAAGCAGCTCCGTGGGCGCCATGAGAGCGGCCTGTTCGCCGTTTTTGGCGGCGCAGTAGGCGGCCGCCGCAGCCACCATGGTCTTGCCGCTGCCCACATCGCCCTGTACCATCCGATTCATGGCCATGTCTTTGGAAAAGTCCGTCAGGATTTCTCCAATGACCCGCTTCTGTGCATGGGTCAGGCGGAAGGGGAGCGCATCATAAAAGGGCGCGAGATCAAAATCAGTGTAGGCAGACCGGCGCTTTACGGTACGCCGCTGACGCAAAAGGAGCAGACCGGCAGAAAAAATGTAAAATTCCTCAAAGACCAGCCGCTGCCGCGCCTGCTCCACGGCCTCCATGGACAGGGGACTGTGGATGTTTTCGTAGGCGAACGCCACATCGGCCAGACCGTATTTCTGCCGCACGGCCGCAGGCAGTACCTCCGGCAGATCGGGCAGGCAGGCATCCAGTGCCTGCCGCACCAGACGGGCGATCATCTGATTGCTCAGCCCAGCGGTAAGGGGATAGATGGGCATGATCCGCCGGGTAAGTACGCCGCTTTTCCCGACGGCTTCAAAGACGGGATTGGTCATGGAAAAGCCCGTGTAATCTCCGTTGAGTGCGCCGTAAAAATAGTATTCCTCGCCGTAATGCAGATTTTCCACGGCATATTTCTGGTTAAAGAAAGTAAGATTCAGCCGGCTGGTCTCATCGCAGACGGACAGACGGGTAATGTCCAGCCCCTTACGGATATGGGCGGTGCGGGGCGCGGTACAGACCATAGCGCGGAAGCAGGCGGGCACGTCCGGCGTAAGCTGGTCGATGGTGACGAGTCTGCTCCTGTCCTCGTAAGCGCGGGGAAAATAGGAGATCAGATCGTAAACCGTGTGGATGCCCAGACCGAAAAGCTGCTTTGCCCGGGCTTCTCCCACGCCCTTGAGATACCGAACAGGGTCAAACAGTTCCAAGCCGGCGGCCTCCTTCCTTTGAGCTGCTTTTATTATACCGGAAAACCGGCCGTTAGACAAGTAGAAAAAGGACAGGGCAAAATGCGTTTGCATTTTGCCCTGTCCGAAAGCTTTTGCTCAGGCGAGTTTGTTCAGCTTCAGTGTCATGCTGCTCTTCTTGCGAGCTGCGGTGTTCTTGTGCAGAATACCCTTTCTCACAGCCTGGTCAACCGTCTTGACGGCTGCCTTGTAAGCGCTATCGGCCTGCGCACGGTTGCCTTGGGCAACGGCGGCCTCAAACTTCTTGACGCTGGTCTTCAGATCAGACTTTTCAGCCTTGTTCCGTGCGTTTGCTGCCTTTGCAAGCTCGACTCTCTTCTTAGCGGACTTAATGTTGGGCACGAGTTTACACCTCCTCCAATAGCGTTTATATGAAAACGTAGTATTTCGCTTCATGCAGAAATACATTATAGCGGGTTTGACTCACAAAATCAATCCCTTTTTTTGCTTTTTCTGAAATTTATGCCCCATGTGTGTCGGACGGCAGCTTCAGCAGGAGCAAAGCCGCAAAAATACACGGCCAGAGCCCCAGATGGCGGCAGCAGCTCAGCCAGACGCACAGCCCCGCCGCCCCAACAACCGTCAGAAGGCTGATCAGCCGGGCAAGGCGCAGACCGCCCTCCAGCCCCAGCAGACGCAGCAGCAGCGCACGCACAAGCCTCCCGCCGTCCAGCGGATAGACGGGCAGCAGATTGTACGCCGCCAGTACGGTGCTGATCAGACACAGCTCCGGCCACAGACGGCGAAATCCAAGGGCAAGCGCCAGATTCATACAGGGGCCTGCGGCGGCGCAGAGCGCCTCCTGCCCGTAGCCCATGGCGCCGGTTTGAATCACAGCGCCTGTTATGTGCAGACGGATGCTTTTCACCGGCGTCCGGCACAGGCGCAGTACGGCCAGATGCGCCCCTTCGTGGAGCGCTGCCGAGAGAACAAACGGCCAGAACAGGCCGAGACCGTCCACCCAGTAAAAGGCGCACATGGCCAGCACAAAGGCAGCGGAGGCATGAAAGCTAGGACGCGCTTTCATCCAAGGTGCGGCAGAAGGCGCTGACGGCGTCGGCCATGTCACTGCCGCCGCTGACGCTGTCGTAGAAGGCGCTGACGGCATCGTCCAGAGCGCTGCCGCCGCAGACTGCCTTTCGCAATTGTGCGGCGGCGTCGGGAAAGAGTGCTTTGGCTCCCAGCGTGAGCAGCAGAAGACCTGCGGCGGCTGCCAGCCGAAGGGCAAAGCTCCTGCGGCGGCGCTGTACAGCGTATTTTTCTATGGAAATGGGCTGTTTTGCCTTTCCTGCGTCCATTTTACATCACCACTGACAGCCTATGCACCGCCGTGTGGGACAAGACCTGATTTTTATTACGGCTGAATGTTGATGCCCATACCGTTGACCTCCACGCCCTCATCGGCGCTGATGAGGATGTACTTTTTGCCGCCCATGACCCGGGTCTGCACCAGGTGGCTGCTCTCCGGCTTGACGGTGACCACCACATCCGGCGTGGTGATGACAAAGCGCCGACTGTCGATCAGGTTGGCGGGATCAAGCTGCGCCGAATAACCGAATTCCTCGTTGCAGCGCTGCTCAAAGGTGGCGGCCTGGGCGTCGGTGGCGCCGCTGCTTTTCAGTACGCTGCTCATTTCGCTGGCCGTGACCCGCAGCGGTTCCGGCTCCTTGCTCTGGCGGTGAATGGCAATGCGCTCGCGCAGCTCCTCATGGACGGACTGCACCACGTCCAGACTGCAATCGTCGGCCAGTGCGCCGCTGAGCGCAGCCTGAAAATTGCTCTTCTGATCGTCGGGCGCCATGAGGGCGTCAGTATGGAACACCGCGTCCATCAGCTCCTGATGCAGATCGGCGGTGCTGTGGGAATAGTACAGTGCGCCGTAAATATTGGCGCGGCGGTCGTCAAAGGCAGGGAAGACGAAGCCCAACGCCGGGGCGGCGGCTACGGAACCCATGGCGCGGTTATGGAATTCCTTTTCCTCGGCGCAGTAGGCCAGCTCCGCTTTGGCGTGCTTCACCGGGCAGATGGCGCAAAGAAAATAGGTGTAGACCTCCTCGGAGGCGTCCTCCAGACGGCTGTCATCCTTTGCCCGGAAGGGCACGTCGTAGGCGTCGTGGGCAAGGAGGATCAAATAGCTGCCCTCCAACGTCAGAGCGTCGATGACGGTCTGAAACAGGCGCTGCCGGGCGTCGGCGTCCTTGAGGGCAGAGTCCCGCAGGGTCATGAGCAGGCGGTGCTCGTCACTGTTTACCACCTGCTCCGTGCGGAAGGACACGTCCATGAGATTTTTCCCCAGACTGCCGGAGAGAACTTTTTTCAGAACGGACAGGAATTTTTCCGATTCCTCCTGTGGCATCAGCCCCAGAGACTGGTCAAATTGGGAGACGATTTCGTGGGCGTCGTTGACATAGCAGCCGTAAATGCGGCTGATTCCGCTTCTGTCCGTACGGAAGCGCCGGCGCAGTTCGGTCAATTCTTTCTGATTCATAGGGTACCTCGCAACATTTCGGACTTGGCGGCTCAGACCGCCGGGAGCTATTGTAGCATAAAACCGCCCTGTTGTCTCGACATTTTTTTGACGCTTCGGAAAAAATGGAATAACCGGCCGGACAAGGGCAAAACTATGACTATGATGGGAATGAAATGTAAAAAAGGCAAAAAAACCGAAAAAGAACCTCCGGAAAACCAGCGCGGCGCCAGAACCGATCTGGCCATGGAGGAACGGGAACTGTGGCATAAAGAGGCCGGGCAGACCACGAAGCTGCCCGGCGTGGCGGCGCAGGAGATTCGCCGCAGAGGGATCCTGACCACCGTGGTGCGGGTGCTCAACGAGGAGGGGGCAAAGGAACTACACAAGCCGGTGGGTACCTATGTGACGCTGGAGCTGGAGGAACTGAACCGAAAAAAACTCCGCGCCTTTCACAGGGTGACGGAGACGCTGGCGGGGGAGATCGCCGATATGATGAAGCTGCGACCGGAGAACTCCGTTCTGGTGGTGGGTCTGGGCAATGAGGCCGTGACCCCCGACGCCGTGGGGCCTCAAAGCCTCAAGAGCCTGCTGGTGTCCCGCCATCTGACCACAGCCTTTCCGGAGCATTACGGCGACATCCGGCCGGTGAGCGCGCTGGCGCCCGGCGTGCTGGGCACCACGGGGCTGGAAAGCGCCGAGATCGTTCGCTCCGTGGTGGAAAAAACCAGGCCGGACGCGCTGGTGGTCATTGATGCGCTGGCCTCCCGCAGCATTTCCCGCCTGTGTACCACCGTTCAGCTCACGGATACGGGAATCGTGCCCGGATCCGGCGTGGGCAACAGCCGCGCGGCCTTTACCCGGGAAAGTCTTGGCCTGCCGGTCTATGCCATTGGCGTGCCCACGGTAACGGATGCCGGGGCGCTGGTCAGTACGGAGCAGAACGATGCCTGCGCCGATATGATCGTTACGCCGCGAAACATCGACGCCAGAATGAAAGAAATTGCCAGCGTCATCGCCTGGGGACTGAATCTGGCGCTGCACAGCAACCTGACAAGGGAAGAAATCGCCCAATTTGTGGAGTAGGGAAAAATTGAACTTATGTAAACCCGTCGAATATTGTCGAAAGATATTCGCATAAATTTTCAACTGTGGAAAAGATTGTGGAAAATGTGAAAAACCCCGGGATTCCCGGGGAATTTCAACAGGGCGAAACCGGGTTTCCCCCTGTTGAAAATTGGGTTATGCACAGGAAAAAATATGCAACCTCGGTTTTCCACAAAAGAATTATGTCACGGAAAAGATGTTGTTATGTAAACAATAATTATGGGGAAATCCGGGAAAAAGTTGAAAGTTCGACAAATTTCATAAAATCCGGAAGGAAAACGGGGGAAACCTTGTGGCCTCTGCTAATTAGACAATGGCAACCTGCAGCAGCGCCTCCGTGCGGAAGCACCGTTCGGAGTCCATGGAGGCCAGCAGGGTGTTCATGTTTTCCTCGCTGTGCTCGATCTCTCTGGCCATCAGGTGAATGGTTTCCACCTGATCGGAGGGCAGAAGCTGCCCCTTTTCCAGCCACTGCATGAAATTCAGCTCCCGCAGAAGAA
Organism: Bacillota bacterium; assembly: GCA_029003235.1. Lineage (GTDB taxonomy): Bacteria > Bacillota > Clostridia > Oscillospirales > Oscillospiraceae > JAFRPC01. Next base: position 1,278 of record JAQYBZ010000090.1, on the reverse strand, counting down.
GCATGGACACCATGGCATATTTCACACGGGGCAGGAGCTGCCCGTCGTCGCTGGCTTCCAGCCAGTATTTGAACAGGGTACATATGAGATAATGTTCATATTCATAGCTTTGGGCTTTGCGCGCCTGGACGAACTGAGGCCACTGGGTGCGGTAGTAGGCGTGCTCCGCTGCCACAGAGAGAAAGACATCCAGCTTTTCCAGCAGTGCCGGCCATTTTTGGGTCAGGGTTTCCAGACCCGTATAGATGTCCAGCCAGGAGGAGAGAATGCTGCAGCACAGACTGTTGCCGAAGCGGTACTGGCTGGTTTTTCGCAGCTCCGCTTTCCGCCCGAGGGGGGACAGGAGCTTCACGCAAAGGCGCTCCACCGCCGGATAGTCCTTGCGGTTGAGGGCGTACTGGGCGGCGTCTGCAAATTTCAGAAGAAGAAATACCCGCTGAGAAATGGACAGGCTGCGGTTTTGCAGCAGACGGAACGCGGCATGGCGGGCGTTTTTCAGGGCAAGAAAGGCGCTGCCGTCAATGGTGTTGAGATTGGTGACGCTCTGGGTATTGAAGGACTCTACAAAGGCGATGGGGGACGGGTCGGAAAGAACCAGCCGCACCACCTCCGGACAGGAGAGATTCAGACCGGATTCCAGCAGGCCGCCGTATTCCCGGGTAAAGCGGGGATATTTCCGGCAGTCGGCGCACAGAGCGCCTTCGCCCAGATTGCGCTGTAAATGACACAGGCCGTCTTCATCCAGCAGGGCGCAGCAGCCGTTTTTCAGCCGAAAACACGGCGCGTCTCCGTCCTCTATGGCGGCGCGCACCTGATCGCCCAACGTTCCCGGCAGGGCGCGGTAATAGGCTGCGGCCTGCGGATCAATGGCAATCTGCCAGTTTTGGCAGCAGGTATCGGGACAGCGGCCGGCGGCACACTGAAAACGCGTCGCAAATTCCGGGGATACAAGTTTCATAGCAAGTGCCTCCGTAAAGCCAGAGATAGCTTTCCTGACGTGCGCACCGACGGGAAAAAGGAATCTCTTTTGCCTGTCGGGCATTTTTCATAAATATAGCATGGTCGGCGCAAAAAGTAAAGCAGACAAAAGGGCTTTTCCTGCGGCTGCTTCAGTGACGAATGCGCCGCTCCAGCGTCTTTTTGATGCTCTCCGTGATCGCCGTGACGCCGTCAAAATCCACGGCCGGGCGGTAGAGCTGCTCCATGCGGTCATGGAGCGCCTTGGCCTGTGTCAGATAGGAAAGCCCTTCGTTTACAAGGGCAGCCCGGTGGGTCTGG
>JAQYBZ010000089.1 GCA_029003235.1 Bacillota bacterium | reverse complement strand
AATCCGCGGGACAATTTGGTTCGCTTTCCTATTGACACCAGAATACACAGAAAAGGATAAAAAAACGCAAAGAAAGAATAAAGAAAAGTTAAAGGCAGAAAAAATAGCAACACAGCCAGTGCCAAATGGCACTGGCTGTGTTGCGGGGTGTGGTGCCCCCAATATGCTGACTTTTGGTGTATTACCGCCCGCCGGTGATGTTGGTGTCCAACGCCACGAACACTTTGGATGCATCGGGCAATGTCCCTTCAATCAGCGTCAGCTCCACGGTAACGGGCTGACTGGCAATAATCGCCTCTGCATCGATCGGCAGCAAAAGAACATTGTCGTTGATTTCACAGACGCCAAAATCAACGCCGTCCACCGTGAGCTGCAGCTTTGCGGTACAGCCAGTGCCGTCGATGGCAAGGCCGGTTACCTGATAATAAGGCGGCGTGTCGGCATCGATGACGCCGAGACCGGGATTTCCTAAATTACCGGTCTGTTCCCAAAGCTGGTATTGACCTGCAACGCATTCCGTTAAAGGTGCACCGTGCACCGGGAGTGTGTTACTATTGACGAGTGTATTCATTGGAAATTCGTCCAGTATAGCGCCCCGGATGAGAAGGCTGTTCTCTTTGGTTTCGTATTCAAAGTCTGAGTAAGCGGCGGAGTCACCAATGACTTCCCGATCAAAGGCCCACCTCAGATAATAGTAGAACAGTTCAGAGGGGCTGATCTTCTGCCGCAGTGCTTCGTCTACAAACGGCATCAACGATTCTTTTTCATTATCCAGAACAACGAGCCATTCAGTATAGTCCTCCATGGTATAGGTTTCCTTCTCGGTGGGAACGGTGCTTTCCGGTTCGGTTGCAATCGTCTCTTCTGCGATGCTTTCAGATACTTCGGTAGTAACAGCTTCTGTTGTTGCTTCTGTGGTCGAGATGGATAGCTTTTCCATTGTGTTTTCTGTGGCGGCTGTGGCTCTGCTTCCTGTGTTGCCAGCGGCGCAGCCATTCATCAGGGTGGCGCAGATACTCAGCGCCAGGAACGGGACAATTACTTTTTTGAGTTTCATGTTTTTAAATCCTTTCCAAGTTTTTCATTGTTCCCGTTTTGTGCTTGCACCTATCCGACGTGCAGGATTTTCGAAAGTTCCCCCAAATTTTTTGGATCACAGCAACGTATGACAGGGGAATGCCGGGAAAGCAGCGGCACAGGGTGGCGCAAAGAATGGGATAAACAACAGCCGCAGCCGGTGCCTTTTGCACCGTCTGCGGCTGCATTTTGTATAGAACTACTCGGTTCTCAGCGCCACCACGGGATCTTTCTTGGCGGCGCTTCTGGAGGGAATCAGCCCGGCAATCAGGGAGAGGACAACGCTGATCAGAACAAGAATCAGGGCGGCTTTCCAGGGCAGCACGGCATTGAGGGTTGTAATACCCGTCAGATGGTGCAGCAGCGCATTGATGGGAATGCACAGCAGATAGGTCACGCCGATGCCCAGCAGGCCGGAGGCCAGACCGATGATCATGGTCTCGGCGTTGAACATACTGGACACGTCGTGCTTGGACGCGCCGATGGAACGCAGGATGCCGATCTCCTTGGTGCGCTCCTGCACGGAGATGAGGGTAATGACGCCGATCATAATGGACGATACCAGCAGGGAAATGGCCACAAAGGCCAGCAGCACATAGGTGATGGCGTTGATAATGGTGGTAACGGAGGACATCATCAGCCCCACATAGTCCGTATATTTGATCTGGGAGAGCTGCTCCACGCCTTCGTTATAGTCGGCAATGGCGTCTTCAATGGTATCCTTGTTTTCAAAGGAAGAAGCGTAGATATTGATGGCCGACGGGGACTTTAGATCCACATAGCCGATCTTGGCCAGATTGTCTTCATAGGTGGAATCGGAGAATTCCATGACGTCGTCATACCATTCGGCGCACTGGCTGTCCGTGTAGCCCTGCGCTGCCATATCCAGCGCACCGGCCAACTGCTGGGGGGTCATGGCCGCGGTCTGCTCCTGCACCTGCTGCGCATACTGGGCGCTGACCTGTGCCTGTACGGCCTCAGTGAACAGCTCGGTCAGATCTTCGTCGCTCATGGCGCCGATGTAGGCGTCCACGCTGTCCTGGCTCATGCCCATTTCCTGTGTCAGCGCCTGCATCATGGCGTCCTCCATATCCTGACGGGTTTTGCCCGCCATGGCCTGGGCGGTCATGGCCTCCAGTTCGTCCTGAGCGGGGATACTCATGATCTTTATATAGACGCCAGCCTTTCCGGTCTCGTCCAGATCGGCGATGTAGTCCCGGAAAGCGGCGGCCTTGTCCGCCTCGGAGAGATTACCGCTGTTTTCCTGGAAGGGAAGTCCCGTCAGGACATCTGTGCCGGGGTTATTCAACTGGGCGTCGACCACGTCTGCACTGTGGGCTTTTTCCACCACATACTCCGTCAGGGCGCTGGTATAGGCAATGGAGCCAGTGAGCATAGCGGACTGGGCGTCGTCGTTGGGACGTATGATGCCCACCACCTTCAGGGTCAGGCCGTTGTCATACAGGTAGCGCAGTCCGGCGTCGGTCTTGCGCAGATCCGTATAAAGGCCGGTGTTTTCGTCATAGCTGTAGCAGTCGGAATTGAGTACCACATGAAATTCCGTGTTGCAGATGTCGGCGTAAGACCAACTGGCGTTGTCCATTTCCAGTGTGGTGCCGTTGGTAGCGGCCTCCTGAATGGCTTTGATGGTATCTTCCGATTCCAGACCCAGCGCGTAGAGGGTCATATCGTCCAGTTCGTTGTTTTTGTCCAATACCAGCACGATTTCGTCATAGGCCGACGGCCAGGTGCCGAAGACCACATCGTACTGGTTTTTCACCAGATCGTTGACCAGCCCGTCGTCCTTTGCCGGAAGAATCTCCTGCCACAGATTCATGCTGCCCGCACCCGTGGAGGAGCGCAGGGTGCTGATCAGGTTCGAGCCGGAAGAAGTTTCCTCGGAATCGGACAGGGTGCCGCTCATGCCCATGTACTGGGAGACGATCTGCTGAAACAGTTCCCTGGTGTCGGAGTGGATAATGTTGCCGTCGATGTTCCTGGTATAGACCAGCAGATCCAGATCATAGGCATACTGGACGCCGGAAACTGCCTGCCCAAGCGCGCCGTCGGAGTTGTCCTGACATTCCTTTTCCAAATAGGTCTGAAAGGAGGTCAGATCGTTTTCATAGCTTTCAATCTCGCTCAGCGCCGTGAGCATATCATAGATGGCGGACTTTTTATATACCGCGTCGTTTGCGTGGTCGCTTTCCGTGCTGCCCAGGTTCATAAACGACTCCATAAGCGTCGTCATATCCACCGAGGTTTTCTGTATGGTCAGAGGATAGGAGGAAAGGGTGTCCTCCTGCACGGCGTCGATGTAGTCCGTGGTGCCCTGGGACACGGATAGGATCAGTGCGATGCCCATAATGCCGATGCTCCCTGCAAAGGCGGTGAGCAGGGTGCGCCCCTTCTTGGTGAACAGGTTGTTCAAAGACAGGGAAAAGGCCGTAAAGAAAGACATGGAGGGCTTGCGCTCCCGCTTGCCCACGGCGGCAGCCTGCCGGTCGTGCTCCTGCTCGGCCTCATATTCTTCCCTGGTCAGAGGGGTGGAATCGGAGATGATCTTCCCGTCCAGAACCCGAATGATACGCGAGGCGTAGCGATCTGCCAGATCCGGATTGTGGGTCACCATAATGACCAGCCGGTCTTTGGAGACGCTTTTGAGTACCTCCATGATCTGTACGCTGGTCTCCGTGTCCAGTGCGCCGGTGGGTTCGTCGGCCAGAATGATGTCCGGATTGTTGACCAGCGCACGGGCGATGGCCACCCGCTGCATCTGACCGCCGGACATCTGGTTGGGCTTTTTGTTGAGCTGCGAGCCAAGCCCGACCTGCTCCAGCGCGGCCTTGGCACGGCGGCGGCGCTCGGTCTTGGAGACGCCGGAAAGGGTCAAGGCCAGCTCCACGTTGCGCAGAACGCTCTGGTGGGGGATCAGGTTATAGCTCTGAAACACGAAACCAATGGAGTGGTTGCGGTAGGCGTCCCAGTCCCGATCCTTAAAATGTTTGGTGGAGGTTCCGTTGATCACCAGATCTCCGCTGGTGTACTGATCCAGACCGCCGATAATGTTCAGCAGCGTTGTTTTCCCGCAGCCGGAGGGACCCAGCACGGAAACAAACTCACTTTCCCGAAACTGTAGGTCGATCCCCCTCAGGGCATGGACGGTGCCATCCCCGGCGGGATAATCCTTAATCACATTGCGCAATTCAAGCATATGCGCATCCTCCTTGAATATCAATCACTCATTTGAACCCTTATTTTATCCCCCTGCAGAAAGAAATGCGTGAATAAAGTATAAATTTTTGACTGCAGAGCCAAAGAAAAAACGCAGACGCCCCTTTATACCCTGCGCTATCGCAAAAACCGCGTAAAAGAGAGGAGAAGTACAAATTTTTTCAAGAAATCCTATTGACACCATAGGAAATCTGTGGTAGAATACAACCAACCTACGATGTAGGTAGTTAAATAAAATGCAATGGAGGGACGGCTTATGCTTCGCCGGGGCAGTCTGGCCGCTGGCTTTCGATGTTGCGGCAACGCCTTTTCTCAAATCTGAACGCATCCTCATGAACATACATAAATTTGAAAGGAGACAAACAAAATGTCTAACGTATATACTTCTGCGGATCAACTGATCGGAAAAACGCCCCTGCTGGAGCTGACGCACATTGAAAAGGAATTGGGGCTGAAAGCCAGAGTGCTGGCCAAGCTGGAATACTTTAATCCCGCCGGCTCTGTCAAAGACAGAATCGCCAAGGCCATGATCGACGATGCCGAAGCGTCGGGCAAGCTGAAGCCCGGCTCCGTAATCATTGAGCCTACCTCCGGCAATACGGGCATCGGATTGGCCTCCGTGGCCGCCGCCAGAGGCTACCGCATCATTATTGTCATGCCCGAGACCATGTCTGTGGAGCGCAGACAGCTCATGAAAGCCTACGGTGCGGAGCTGGTGCTGACGGAGGGTGCCAAGGGCATGAAGGGCGCTATTGAAAAGGCCAATGAACTGGCAAGCCAGACGCCCAACAGCTTTATCCCGGGTCAGTTTGTCAACCCGGCCAATCCCAAAGCCCACTATGAGACCACAGGACCTGAGATCTGGGAAGATACGGACGGTAAGGTGGATATCTTCGTGGCCGGTGTTGGCACCGGCGGAACCGTCACCGGCGTGGGCGAGTATCTGAAATCCAAAAACCCCGGCGTGAGGGTGGTAGCCGTGGAGCCCAAGTCCTCCGCAGTACTCTCCACCGGCGTGGCCGGTCCCCACAAGATTCAGGGCATCGGCGCGGGCTTTGTGCCCGATGTGCTCAACACCAGGATCTATGACGAGATCCTGCCCGTGACCAACGAAGACGCCTTCCAGACGGGCAAGACCGTGGGCAGGGCAGAGGGCGTGCTGGTAGGCATTTCCTCCGGCGCAGCCGTCTGGGCGGCCGTTGAATTGGCCAAGCGGCCGGAAAATGAGGGCAAGACCATCGTGGCGCTACTGCCGGATACGGGAGACCGCTATCTGTCTACGCCCCTGTTTGCAGATTGATTCTTGTCTCTGTGACGGTCAGAGAGGCATTGCCAAAGAGACCCTTGTGTGCTATTATTTTTTCAGGTGCCGGCAAAGGCTGTCGACCCGGAAAGGATTTCTTCCATGTCATACAAAAGAATTCTCACCGTGCAGGATATTTCCTGTGTGGGGCAATGCTCTCTGACCGTCGCGCTGCCCATACTCTCCGTTTGCGGTCTGGAGACCGCCGTGCTGCCCTCCGCCGTTTTGTCTACCCACACCACGGGCTTTCACGGCTATACTTTCAGAGATCTGACCCAGGATATGAGCGCCATTGGCGCCCACTGGAAGCAGGAGGGTATTGCCTTCGACGCATTTTATACGGGCTATCTGGGCAACCCGCTGCAGATCGCTCAGGTAACGCAGATCATGCATACTTTGGGAAAACCGGGATGTGTGCGCATCGTCGATCCGGCTATGGCCGACAACGGGACGCTCTTTCCCGGCTTTGATGCTGCCTATGTGCAGGCCATGACAGAGCTGTGCCGCGAGGCGGACATTCTGCTGCCCAATCTGACGGAGGCCTGTCTGCTTACAAATACGCCCTATGAAAGCCATTTTTCGCCGGAAACCATACAGACTCTGTTGGACAGGCTCACGGCGCTGGGTGCCGGAACCGTGGTGCTCACCGGCGTCGGAGAGAGCCCCCAGACCAGCGGCGTGGTGTTGCGTGACAAGGGACAAACACGGCGCTATACCCATCGCCGTATAGACAGAAACTGCCACGGAACAGGCGACGTGTTTGCCTCCGCCTTCACGGGCGCATACCTTCGCGGCAAAAGTGTCTACGACGCGGCCAGAATTGCCGCTGATTTTACTTTGCGCTGCATCGAGCGGACGACGGACGAACCGTCCCACTGGTACGGCGTCAAATTTGAGCCGGTGCTGCCGGAGCTGCTGGCCATGCTGGGGGAGGCGGGCGCATGAAGGTGCTGGTGGCCATGAGCGGCGGCGTGGATTCCAGTGTGGCCGCCAAGCTGCTGCAGGATAAGGGCTATGACTGCATGGGCTGCACCATGAAGCTGTACAGCAACGAGGATGCAGGACTGCCGAAGCAGCGTACCTGTTGTTCTCTGGACGACGTGGAGGACGCCCGAGCCGTGGCCGTCCGGCTGGGGATGCCTTACTATGTGTTTCAATTCACTCAGGAGTTTCGGGATAAGGTCATGGATAAATTTGTCTGTGCCTACGAAAACGGACTGACGCCCAATCCCTGTATTGACTGCAACCGCTACATGAAATTCGACAGCCTTTTGCAGCGGGCGCAGGTGCTGGGCTGCCAATATCTGGCTACGGGACATTACGCCCGTATAGAGCGCACACCGGCGGGCTATGTGCTGAAAAAAGCGCTGGACGGGGAGAAAGATCAGAGCTATATGCTCTACACCATGACCCAGGAGCAGTTGGCGCACACCCTGTTTCCTCTGGGGGCGCTGTCCAAGGCGCAGACCCGGCAGATCGCGGCGCAGAGCGGATTTCTCAACGCAAAAAAGCCGGACAGTCAGGACATCTGTTTTGTCCCGGACGGGGACTACGGAGCCATGATCCGGCGCTACAGGGGCGTGCCGGCACAGCCCGGCGACTTTATCGACAAAAATGGTGCAGTGTTGGGCAGACACGCGGGTATCATACATTACACCATCGGTCAGCACCGCGGGCTGGGGCTTTCTCTGCCGGACAGGCGCTATGTCTGCGCCATCGACCCGGAAAAAAACACGGTGACTTTGGGAGAAAAGGATGAACTTTATCGCACCGAGGTGTTTGTGGAGGACGTTCACTGGATCTCCGGGACGGCGCCGGACGCGCCGCTGCGCTGCCGGGCAAAGCTGCGTTATCGCCAGCCGGAGCAGCCTGTTACCGTGGTTCCGATGTCGAACCGCAGGGCGGTGCTGCACTTTGATCAGCCCCAGAGAGCCGTTACCCCCGGACAGGCGGCGGTGCTGTACGATGCAGATGTGGTGCTTGGCGGCGGGACGATCGCACGACAATAGGAGAGGATGCATATGATGATTTCAACACGGGGCAGATATGCGCTGCGGGTGCTGGTGGATCTGGCCGAACACCGCAACGGCGGTTATATCCCCATGAAGGACGTGTCCCAGCGGCAGGAGATCTCTCTGAAGTATCTGGAAAAGATTATGCCGGTACTCACCCAGAACGGTTTGGTGGAGGGCGTACACGGCAAGGGCGGCGGTTACCGCCTGTGCCGGGAGCCGGATCAGTACCGGGTGGGGCAGATTCTGCGCCTGACCGAAGGCGATTTGGCGCCGGTGGCCTGCCTGAGCTGCGGGGCAAAGCCCTGCCCCCGGGCGGCGCAGTGCAGAACGCTTCCCATGTGGAAGCGGTTTCAGGAACTGACCGAGTCTTACTTTGACGGTCTGACCGTCGCCGATCTGATGCAGATCAGGCCGGATTGTGAATATGTGATCTGACGCAGAAAAGCGCCGGCGGG
>JAQYBZ010000088.1 GCA_029003235.1 Bacillota bacterium | reverse complement strand
CGGCGGAAACATCCCGGCGATGCCCTGAAAAACGAAAGTCCCGGAAGCAGCAAATATGCTTCCGGGCGTTTCGTTATAGAGAGGAGGAAAGAAAAAGAATCTTTAGCACACTTATATCATACAGGGTAATTATTAAATTTGTAAGTGTATATTTTTTAAGATTCAGTTAAATTTTAAACTTGTCAGGCCAGAATCCGGGGAATTCTCCGGCGGGTTCCCGGAGAAAAAATATCTTTTCAAAACCTCTTGACAATTGGAAGCGACTGGACTATGATGTAGACAAAAGAATTAGCACTCTAAATGCAAGAGTGCTAAAATCAATTCCGCGGCACAGTCTGCCGCAAAAGGGGGCGTTTTTATGAACGCAAACAAATATACACAGAAGTCTCTGGAGGCCATTCAGAGCGCGCAGGACATTGCCATCAGCCACAACAACCAGCAGATTGAGCAGGTGCATCTGCTTCAGGCGCTTCTGACGCAGCAGGGAGGGCTGATTCCCCAACTGCTCAAGCGCATGGAGGTTGTCCCCGAAAGTCTGGAAGCCGCCGCAGAGGCGGAGATCCAAAAGCTGCCCGCCGTCACCGGCGGCGGCCGGGAGGCGGACAAATACTATATCTCCCGGGCAGTGGATCAGCTCTTTGAAAAAGCGGAAAAGACGGCGGAGTCCATGAAGGATGACTATGTCTCCGTGGAGCATCTGTTTCTGGCCATGCTGGACTGCCCGGACGCGGTGGTGCAGAAGCTGTTTTCCACCTACAACCTCCAGAAAGAGCGGGTCATGCAGACCCTGCAGGAGGTGCGGGGCAGCCAGCGGGTGACCAATCCCAACCCGGAGGACACCTATGAGGCACTGGAAAAATTCGGCACCGATCTGGTCAAGCGGGCACGGGAGAAAAAGCTGGATCCGGTCATCGGCAGAGACGACGAGATCCGCAACGTCATCCGTATTTTGTCCCGAAAGACCAAGAACAACCCCGTGCTCATCGGCGAGCCGGGCGTGGGCAAGACGGCAATCGCGGAGGGGCTGGCGCAGCGCATCGTCCGGGGCGACGTGCCCAAGAGCCTGCAGGACAAGACCATCTTCTCTCTGGATATGGGCGCCCTCATCGCCGGGGCAAAATACCGGGGTGAGTTCGAGGAACGGCTGAAAGCGGTTCTGTCGGAGGTCAAAAAGAGCGAGGGCAAGACCATCCTGTTTATCGACGAGCTGCACACCATCGTGGGCGCGGGCAAGACCGAGGGCTCCATGGATGCGGGCAACCTGCTCAAGCCCATGCTGGCAAGAGGCGAGCTGCACTGTATCGGCGCCACCACGCTGGAGGAATACCGCCAGTATATCGAAAAAGACCCGGCACTGGAGCGCCGTTTCCAGCCGGTGATGGTCAAAGAGCCGTCGGTGGAGGACACCATTGCCATTCTGCGCGGTCTGGAAGAGCGCTATGAGGTCTTCCACGGCGTCAAGATCACCGACGCCGCCATCATTGCGGCGGCAAAGCTGTCCGACCGCTATATCACAGATCGGTTCCTGCCGGACAAGGCCATCGATCTGGTGGACGAGGCCTGCGCCATGATCCGCACGGAGATGGACTCCATGCCCACGGAGCTGGATGTGATCCGCCGCAAAATCATTCAGATGGAAATCGAGGAGGCCGCCCTGAAAAACGAGGACGACACCCTTTCCCGGGGACGCCTGAAGGAATTGCAGAAAGAGCTGGCGGAAGCCCGGGATAAGTTCAACACCATGAAGGCCAAGTGGGACAACGAAAAGAACGCCATCACCAAGGTGCAGCAGCTCCGCGAACGCATCGAGAGCATCAACGCCCAGATTGAAAAGGCGGAGCAGAGCTATGATCTGGAAACGGCGGCCAAGCTGAAATACGGCGATCTGCCCGAGGCCAAAAAGCAGTTGGAGGAGGAAGAGCGGCTGGCGCAGAACGCCAAGGAGCAGAGCCTGCTGCGTGACAAGGTCACGGAGGAAGAAATTGCCAAGATCGTCGAGCGCTGGACGGGGATCCCCGTGGCCAAGCTGGTGGAGGGCGAGCGGGAAAAGCTGCTGCATCTGGACGACACCCTGCACAAGCGGGTGGTGGGACAGGATGAAGCGGTACGCAGCGTGTCCGACGCCATTCTGCGCAGCCGGGCAGGCATTCAGGACCCCAATCGCCCCATCGGTTCTTTTTTGTTCCTCGGCCCCACGGGCGTGGGCAAGACGGAACTTGCCAAGGCGCTGGCGGCAGAGCTGTTCGACGACGAAAAGAATCTGGTGCGCATCGATATGTCCGAGTATATGGAGAAATACTCCGTCTCCCGGCTCATCGGAGCGCCTCCCGGATATGTGGGCTATGACGAGGGCGGCCAGTTGACCGAGGCCGTGCGCAGAAGACCCTATTGCGTGGTGCTTTTTGACGAAGTGGAAAAGGCACATCCGGACGTGTTCAATATTCTGCTGCAGGTTTTGGACGACGGGCGGATCACCGATTCTCAGGGCAGAACCGTGGACTTTAAGAACACAGTGATCATCCTGACCTCCAACCTTGGCTCTGCCCAGCTTCTGGAGGGCATTGACGCCGACGGCAATATAACCCCGCAGGCCAGAGAGCAGGTGCAGGCGCTGCTGAAGCAGAGCTTCCGCCCGGAATTCCTCAACCGTCTGGACGAGATCGTCTTCTACAAGCCCCTGACCCGGGACAACATCTGCAAGATCATCGATCTGCAGATCGACGCCCTCAACAAGCGGCTGGCGGAAAAGCAGCTTGCCTGTACCCTGACGCAGGAAGCCAAGCAGTATATCATTGACGCGGCGTTCGATCCCCTCTACGGCGCAAGACCCCTGCGCCGGTATGTGCAGCATACCATCGAGACCATGCTGGCCAAGCGGATATTGCAGGGGGACATCGCCCCGGGCACGGAGCTGGAGGTGCTGGTCTTCAACGGCGAACTGCAGATCTGTCCCAAACACTGAAAAACGGAAAAGCCAACGGCGTTCGACCGAAGCTGCCGCGAAGATTGATTTATAATAGGCGCACACAGGAAACTGTGTGCGCCGATTTTTCATACAGGGGGGAAAGCAAGTGAATCTGACAAGTTTTTTGCAGGACAAGCAGTTGACCATTGCGCTGACGGGGGAAATCGACCACCATTCGGCGCGGGAGATTATGGCCATTATTACGGCAAAGATCGACGTATATATGCCCATGGTCTGTATTCTGGATTTTTCCGATGTGAAATTTATGGATTCCAGCGGTATTGCCGTGGTGATACACACCATCCGCGCCATGCGGGAGCTGGAGGGCAAGGTGGTTTTGCAGAATATTCCGCCCCAGCCCCTGAAGGTGCTGAAAGCTGCCGGTATCGGTAAAATTGCGCAGTTGAACGAAAGGAGCGAAACATGAAAGCAGAAAACGAGGTTCTGATCAAATTCCCCAGCCGGTCGGCCAACGAGGCCTTCGCCCGGGCGGTGACTGCCACCTTTGCCGCCCAGCTCGACCCCACGCTGGATGAGCTGGGAGACATTAAGACCGCCGTGTCCGAGGCGGTGACCAACTGCATCGTCCATGCCTATCCCGACCGCATCGGCGTCGTCACCCTGCGCCTGCGGATTCTGGAGGGCGGAATCCTTGATATTGTGGTCAAGGACACCGGCCGGGGCATTGCGGATATCGAGCAGGCGCGCCAGCCCATGTTTACCACCGGGGGCGAAGAGCGCTCCGGCATGGGGCTGACCATAATGGAGAGCTTCATGAACGAGCTGAAGCTCCGCTCCACTCCGGGCAAGGGCACGACGGTACATATGAAAAAGCGGATTGTGCGGCGCGGGGAAAAGCCTTGAACGCCTGTACGGAGGATCTGATTCGCCAGAGCCAGAACGGAAGCCGGCAGGCCAGCGAACAATTGGTGCTGGAAAACGCTGGGCTGATCTGGTCCGTGGCGCGGCGGTATTTTGGCCGGGGCGTGGAGCCGGACGACCTGTACCAGCTTGGCTGCCTCGGGTTTCTCAAGGCCGTGGCAGGCTTTGACGAGGCCTACGGCACCCAGTTTTCCACCTACGCCGTGCCCAAGATTGCCGGGGAGATCCGCCGCTTTTTGCGGGACGACGGCACGGTAAAGGTCAGCCGCAGCCTGAAGGAGCGGGCTGCGGCCGTCAAGGCTGCACGCCGGCGGCTGACAGCCACGCTGGGCAGAGAGCCTGTCCTGTCCGAGCTGGCCGAGGCCACCGGCCTGTGCGTGGAGGAGATCGCCGAGGCGGAAACGGCCACGTCGGCGGCGGAATCCATCCAGCGCCCCACGGGGGAGGAGGGGTTTAAGCTGGAGGACGTGCTTTCTGACAGCGCCATGGAGGAGGACATGGTGGAAAAAATCTCTCTGCGGCAGGCCATTGCCAAGCTGCCGCCGCGGGAGGCCAAGCTGATCTATCTGCGGTATTTCCACGGCCTGACCCAGGAGAAGGTGGCGGCCATCATCGGCGTGTCCCAGGTGCAGGTCTCCCGCATAGAAAAGAAAGCGCTGCTGGAGCTGCGGAAATTTGTTTGACATTGCCCCTTTATTTTTGACCGGTAAAATAGTAGAATGGTGTCAGAAAGAATAAGGCAGGAGCTGCTATGACACAGGAATACATCCGCCGGTTTTTACAGGCAAGAAGAACCTATATTGCAAACCAGTTTGCCCATCTGAACCCGCCCCAGCAGGAGGGCGTGCTCACCACCCAGGGGCCGCTGCTGCTGCTGGCCGGGGCGGGCAGCGGAAAGACAACGGTGCTTATCCACCGCATCGCCAACCTGATTCGCTTCGGCTGTGCCTCCGACAGCGACGAGGTTCCGGAATATCTGACCGAAAGGGACGTGGAGGAGCTGGAGGCGTTTCTGGCCTCCGGCAAACAGGAAGACGTGCGCATGAGCGCCCTGTGCGCCATGCACCCGGCGGCGCCCTGGAGCATCATTGCCATCACTTTTACCAACAAGGCGGCCAACGAGCTGAAAGACCGGCTGGAACGGATGCTGGGGCCGGAGGCGCTGGACGTGTGGGCCATGACCTTTCATGCTGCCTGCTGCCGGATTCTGCGGCGCAACATCGACCGGCTGGGTTATACCGGCAGCTTTACCATTTATGATACGGCGGATTCCGAACGGGTTATGAAAGACGTGATCCGGGATATGCATCTGGACGACAGGACATTCCCGGCAAGACTGGTGCTGTCTCACATCAGCCGCGCCAAGGATCGCCAGCAGAGTCCCGGTGATTTTGCCGGAACCGCCAAAGGTTCCGGCGATTACCGCATGGAGATTATCGCCAGAGCTTACGCTGAGTATCAGCGGCGGCTGAAAGAAGCCAACGCGCTGGATTTTGACGATATTATTCTGCTTACCGTCCAGCTTTTGCAGCAGCATGAGGACGTGCGGACGTTCTACCAGAAAAAATTCCGCTATGTGCTCATCGACGAGTATCAGGACACCAACAACCTGCAATATCTGCTGGCCTCCCTGCTGGCAGGGGGCTACGAAAATATCTGCGTGGTGGGCGACGACGACCAGAGCATCTACAAATTCCGTGGTGCCACCATCACCAATATTCTGAGCTTTGAGACGCAGTTCCGCAGTGCCAGGATCATCCGGCTGGAGCAGAATTACCGCTCCACCAAGTCCATTCTGGCGGCGGCCAACGCGGTGATCGCCAACAACCGGGGCAGGAAGGGCAAAAAGCTCTGGACGGACAACCAGACCGGCGAGCCAATTGTGCTGTACGAGGCCATGAACGAGTCCGACGAGGCAAATTTCGTGGCGGGACGGATCTTCGCCATGAGCCGGGACAACCGCTTCCGGGA
>JAQYBZ010000087.1 GCA_029003235.1 Bacillota bacterium | reverse complement strand
CTGGCGGACTGAGATGGAAAACAACGTCCTGATTACCGTCTGCGCCCGGCAGAACTATATGGGGCAGGAACCGGAGACCATCGAGCTGACCACCGAGGGCTGCCTGCGCCGGGAGGGAGAGCGGCTGCTGCTGTCCTATGAAGAGAGCGAGCTGACCGGCCTGAGCGGAACCACCACGGAATTTGAGATCTGTCCCGACCATGTGATCCTGCGGCGCACCGGCACGGCGCACTCCGTCATGGAGTTCCGTCTGGGGCAGACCGCCCGGTCTCTCTATGACGCGGGGGCGGGCACCCTGCTGCTCACCATCACCACCACGAAGATCGTCAACCATCTGGACGAGACCGGAGGAAATCTTCAGGTGGCCTACGCCATTGAGATCGAGGAGCTTGGCATGGGGGAGATTGAATACGACCTTGTGGTGACGGAACGATAGAAAAACCGCTGCGGAAAATGCTTCCGCAGCGGTTCCTTTATGGCGATTTACATCCGCTCCGGGGCGGAAAAGCCCAGCAGATCGATGCAGGTCTCCAAAATGGACTTGGTCAGGGCAATCAGAGCAATATAGCCCTGTTGACGCAGGGCGTCCTCCTCGGCGAGAATCCGCGTCTCGTGGTAGAACTTGTTGGCAAAGCCGGACAGCTCGTAGATATAGGCGCAGATCACGTTGGGCGCGGCGTCCCGGTAGGCCGTCTGCAAACTGTCGGCAAAGCGGGTGATGGCCAGCATCAGATCCTTTTCCTCCTGCGTGACCGGGGGCTGGATGGGCAGATCCGTGCTGCCGCCGTATTTTTCCAGAATGGATTTGATGCGCACGATGGTATACAGAATATAAGGGCCTGTGTTGCCCTCAAAGGCGGCGAAGCGATCCAGGTCGAAAATATAGTCCTTGGTGGGCTGGTTGCTCAGATCGCCGTATTTCAGGGCGGCCATGGCAATGCGTCTGGTGGTCTCTTCCACCTGCTGCGCCGGGACAAGCTGGTTGTCCTCCACCTTGGCGCGCACAAAGTCCGTAATCTCCCGGATCAACTGCTCCAGCCGCATGACGCCGCCCTCCCGGGTCTTAAAGGGCTTGCCGTCCTTGCCGTTCATGGTGCCGAAGCCGATGTGCTGCAGCTTGGTCTGGGGCGGAACGATGGCAGCCTTGCGCGCAACCCGGAAGAGCTGCTCAAAATACAGGCTTTGGCGCTTGTCCACCACATAGAGGATCTCGTCCGGGTGGAAGTCCTGCTGGCGCTGCACCATGGTGGCAAGATCGGTGGTGGCGTACAGGGTCGCACCGTCGGACTTGACCAGAATACAGGGAGGAACCTCTTTGGCGTCCGTAGGCTCCTGCACCTGCACCACCTTGGCGCCCTCGCTTTCCGTGATAATGCCCTGTGCCTGCATCCGCTCCAGCATGGGCTGGATATAGGGCTGGGCGTCGCTCTCTCCCAGCCAGCTTTCAAAGCTGACGTTGAGGTTGTCGTAGTTTTTCTTCAGATCGGCCACGGACAGGGTCATAATGTGCTTCCAAAGCGCCCGATAGCCGGGCTTGCCGTGCTGCAGAGCGTAGGTGGCGTCATGGGCTTTTTTTGCAAAGTCCTCGTCCACTTTGGATTTGGCACTGGCGGTGGGATAGATCTCCTCCAGTGTGGAGATGGTAAAGGGCGGCTCGTCGGGATAGGAGCCGGTGTAGCTGTCGTCAAAATAGCACAGCTCCGGCTGGCGCTGCTGCAGCTCGGCGATAATCAGCCCCATCTGCAGCCCCCAGTCGCCCATGTGGATGTCTCCGATGACGTGGTTGCCGAAATATTTGCTGATGCGCTTAATGGATTCACCGATGATGGCCGAGCGCAGATGGCCGATGTGCAGGGGCTTGGCCACGTTGGGGCCGCCGTAATCGATGACTACGGTTTTGGGAGTCGGCTCTGTGGGCAGGCCGAATTTCTCCGTCGTGCGCATGGCTTCCAGATAGGAGGCCAAAAACGACGCCGACAGCTTCAGATTGAGAAAACCGGGAGCGGCGGCCTCCACGGAGGAAAACAGGGCGCTTTCCTTCAGCTTTTCCGCCACGTCGCCGGCAATGGCCATGGGCGGCTTATGATAACACTTGGCGGCGGGCAGGCTGCCGTTGCACTGATATTCGCACAGATCGGGGCGGTTGGACACCGTCACCTTGCCGTAGGCGGGGTCGTATCCGGCCTGCTCAAAGGCGGAAGCGACCTCGGCGGAGATCTGATCCAGGATTTTCTGCATTTGCAGTTCACCTTTCCTTTGTAAATTTGAGCCTATTGTATCAAATTTTCCCCGGCTTGTACAGTCTAAAACAGGAATTTTGCCGTTAAGGAGGCCATAAGAAAGCCCACAAGGTCGGCAATGAGGGCGGCGGGGACGGCATAGCGGGTCTTTCGGACGCCGGAAGCCCCGAAATAGACGGAAATGGTGTAAAAGGTGGTCTCCGTGCTGCCCAGCATGACGGCGGCAGTGCGGCCGATGAGCGAATCCGGGCCGTAGGTGGCCATGAGGTCGGCGCCCACAGCCAGAGCGGCGCTGCCGGAGATGGGGCGCACCACCACCAGAGGCAGGGCCTCGGCGGGGATGCCCAGAAATTTTGCGGCGGGGGACAGAAAACGGGTCAGCAGGGTCAATGCGCCGGAGGCGCGCAGCAGATGCACGGCGGTCAGCAGCATGACCAGCGACGGCACAATGGACAGCAGAATTTTCAGCCCGCCGCCCGCGCCCTCCACCAGCGTGGCATAGACGTCCTGCTTTTTGGACAGAGAAACGAGACTGACCAGCAGCAAAATGCCCGGTACGATGAGATCCGTCATGTTCTTGAAAGATGACGGAAAAGCCTGGCTGCCAGAATCCCGGCGCTGACGGAGCAGAGGGAGGTGAGCCACACCGCCGGCAGCAGATCAAAGGGGGCGGCTGCGCCCAGACTGCTGCGCACTGCCGCAACGGTGGAGGGGATGAGCTGGATGGAGGCCGTGTTCATGACAATGAGCAGGCACATTTCGTCTGTGGCCGTCTCCGAGCCGGACAGGGCTTTCATGCGCTGCACGGCCTGAATCCCCAGAGGAGTGGCCGCGTTGCCCAGACCCAGCAGGTTTGCCGTCACGTTGGCGCTTAAATAGCCGATGCAGGCTTCATCTGCGGAGGCCTGAGGAAACAGGCGGCGCAGCAGGGGAGACAGCAGACGGGCAATGACCCGGTTGAGGCCGCATTTCTCCATGACGGCGCACACACCGCTCCACAGACAAAGAACCCCGGCCATGGACACGGACAGGGTGATGGCGCTTTTGGCGCCCTCCAGCGCGGCGGCGGACAGGACGCCCACGTTGCCCGTAAGCAGGGCGGCCACCACGGAAAACAGCACCATGGCGACCCAGATCAGCGACATGGCCATACAGGAACCTCCCAAAGCAGTCTTTGGCACCAGTATACGGCGCGTCCTGCCCGGACATGCCCCTTTTCCTTCGGCGGTAATTGACAAAAAATGCCACGGGGAGTATACTGAGGAAGAAATGGAGGAGAGCGGAATGAAATCTACAGGGATCGTAAGACGGGTGGACGAATTGGGGCGCGTGGTGCTGCCCATCGAGCTGCGCAGAACGCTGGACATTGAAGAAAAGGACGCGCTGGAAATCTATACGGAGGGCGACCGGGTCATTATGAAAAAATATGAGCCTGCCTGCGTGTTTTGCTCCGGCACACGGGGCGTTGTGAGTTTTAAGGGCAAGACCGTCTGCGCCGCCTGTATGAAAGAACTGAAAGACCTGTAAAAATAAGGGGCTGTGAAGTCGAGGAGAAATGATGTTCTCCTTTTCTTCACAGCCCCATTCAATTTTCAATTTACACCATTATACGGCCGCGGCCCAGAAACGAGTTTGGGGAACAAATCATTAGATATTGCACATGGCGCGTTCGCGATAATCTGACGTCGTCAAAGGCACGACGGGCAGCAGATGAACCTATGACAAAATGGTGAAGCATTTGCCCTGCCAACCCAATGCGGCAGTGCTGCTGAATGTGTTTGCGAATACGCTGGAGCAGTCCAGGGGACAACGCAACCCCTATCTCTATGGAAAAGAATGGCTTTGTCCGTATGCCCTGATTATGAGGAATTTTCCCGCTTTGATCAGAAGGGGAACATCATTGCCAGAGAGACTGCCGCTGTATCTGCCGGTGAGCGTGTAATTGCGTGAGAAGGACACAGGGAAAAACATCAGAGCGTGATTCACTGCGAATCACGCTCTCTTTCTGCATCTATTGACGTCTTATGAACAAAACACCCACTTGTTATAAGTATATCCTACTGTCCAACAAATGGGGTGCATTTCAGCTCAGCCCCCGGCGGAACTTTTATTTCATTACCGCGTCGTACAGCGGATTTCTGGGAAAGCCCGTGTCTCTGGCTACCTGCTTGACCGCGTCCTTTTTGCTCAGCCCTTTGTCCGTCAGTGCGCTGACCAGACGGACGGCCTGCTCCAGCGTGACCTGCCCGGCGTCGGTTTCGGCAGCGCCCTCCAGAATCAGTACATATTCCCCCCGGGGCTCGTTTTTTTCGTAGTAGTCGGCGGCGCCCTGCAGGGTGGTGCGCAGCACCTGCTCGTGGAGCTTGGTCAGCTCCCGGCACAGGCTGATGCGCCGCTGGGGGTCAAAACAGGACAAAAGATCCGAAACAGTTCCCTTCAGCCGGTGGGGGGCTTCGTAGAGAATGACCGTACGCGGCTCCCGGCTCAGGGCGCTCAGACGCTGGCGGCGCTGCTTGCTCTGGGTGGGGAGGAAGCCCTCGAAGACGAAGCGTCCCGTGGGCAGACCGGACATGCTCAGAGCGGTGACAGCGGCGCAGGGGCCGGGCAGGGCGCAGACCGTCACGCCGTTGTCGGCGCACAGGCGCACCAGATCCTCTCCTGGATCGGAGATGGCGGGCGTTCCCGCGTCCGTGACCAGTGCGCAGGTTTCTCCGGCCAGCAGCCGGGCAAGAATTTTCCGGCCGCTTTCCGCCTTGTTATGCTCGTGGTAGCTGACAAGGCTTTTTTTCAGCTCCAGATGGTTGAGCAGCCGCAGGGTCACCCGGGTGTCCTCGGCGGC
>JAQYBZ010000086.1 GCA_029003235.1 Bacillota bacterium | reverse complement strand
TCCGCTCCGCGATCAAGGCGGCCGGGATGACCGTTTCCGACCGGGTGGTGTGGGGATGCGTCGGCGGGGAACTTGTGTCTTCGCTTCTTGCGGTCTGCTGTGTGACGGTGGCGTTCTGTTCCAATACGCTGATGGTGCAGGACAAGTACACCGGCGCGAGAAAAGACCTGACCGTTTCGCCGGTGCGCCCCGGAACACTCGCGCTCGGATATTATTCGGCTACCTTTGCTTCGACGCTGATTATCGGGCTTTGCACACTCGGCGTCTGCCTGCTTTATCTCGCACGGGTGGGGTGGTTTCTGACATTTTTCGACGTGATGTTCCTGATTCTCGACGTGTTTCTTTTGGTGCTTTTCGGCACCGCCGTCTCCTCCTGTCTGCTTCTTCCGTTCAACACGCAGGGGCAGGCAAGCGCCGTCGGCACGGTGGTCAGCGCCGGATACGGCTTTATCTGCGGTGCGTACATGCCCATTTCTCAGTTTGGCACCGGGCTGCAGAAGGCGCTCTCTTTCCTGCCCGGCACCTACGGTACTTCCCTGCTGCGCAACCACGCCCTGCGCGGGGTCTTTGCCGAAATGACCGACAGCGGCTTTCCCGAGGCCGTAGTGGAGGGCATCAAGGATTCCGTGGACTGTAATATCTATTTTTTCGGCACACAGGTGCATCAAGGCATCATGTATCTGATCCTCGCCGGATCTGTGGTCGTGCTGGTGGGTATCTATGTGCTGCTCAGCGCCCTGAGAGCAAAAAAATAATTCAGTGTCCCAGGGGGGACACGGAGGGTATCATGGCCTCAATGAAAGAAAAAACAATCAAACTGACCGGTGCCGACTGGATCACCCTCGTCCGAATCGTGGGCGCGGTGGCCCTGTTCTTCCTGAAGCCCCTGTCTGTACCGTTTTATATTGTCTACAGCCTGTGCGGCATCAGCGACGTACTGGACGGCTGGGTGGCACGGCGCACCGGTACGGTGAGTGAATTTGGCTCCAAACTGGACAGTGTGGCCGATCTGCTGTTCTATGCAGCCATGCTTCTGCGTCTGCTGCCGGTCTTGCTGCAGACGATGCCCGGCTGGTTCTGGTACGGCGTGGCCATCGTGTTGCTGCTGCGTGCGGCTTCCTATCTTCTGGCGGCGTTCAAATACCGCCGGTTTGCCTCCCTGCATACCTATGGCAACAAGCTGACGGGATTCGCCATATTCGCATTGCCCTACCTGTTGAAAACGCCCTTGGCCGTGGGTGCCTGCTTCACCGCCTGCGCCATTGCAGGTCTTTCCTCGCTGGAGGAATTGCTGATTCATCTGGCGCAGAAAGATTACCGCCCTCAGGTTAAGACCATTTTTCGTCTATATCCCAAAGGGCAATCAGCCGCCAAAGGCAAGTGATGGGTTCTATGCAGAAAGGAATACATTCCAGCCGGGGACTGCTGCAAAAAACTTTGCGGCAGTCCCTCTCATACTTAAAGATGCGATTCCAATACATTTTCATGTCGGTCATTACATCTGCCATTCATTCTCACAAGCATAATTTGTAATCGGTTTTTGCGTCAGCGCAGACGTCCCTGAACCTTCGACCTGTCTTCAAAGGACTGCTTGACAGACAGGAGCGAATACTATATAATGTAAACGTGTTTAAGTATTTAAACACGTTTTTTATGTTTCGGCGGATGACACGTCTGCCGTTCCGCATTTGATGCGGAAAAATGCGCTATACCGTAGTCACCTCTGCAAGTCCCCGGCTTGTAAGCCAAGGGTTTGCTGTTATCTCTGGCGTCGTATACCGCGGTTGGGAAGTTGGTAGGAAGGAGCTGACAAGCATGAGCCAAAGCAAGGATACCGAAAATCTGGAACAGAAATTTAATTCCTGTCAAAAAATGCTGACTGTCTTTGGCGACAACGTCCGCCAACGGCTGTTTCTGCTGATGATCGCCTCAGACCGCAAAGGCGTGCGCGTGGCAGACATTGCCTCCCAGATGAAGCTGACCCGCCCGGCTGTTTCTCACCATATGCAGATTCTGAAAGACGCAGGTCTCGTCCGGTGCCGCAGGGAGGGAAAGCGCATTTACTACTTTTTTGACACAGGCGGACGCAGCATCAACGCTCTGGTTGATCTGTTCACCCAGATTCAGCATATGATGAGCGGCAATCAGGCAGATGCCCCGACCCGGGCGGACGGATAGGCCAAAGACGGACAGCGCGTCCCCCAGACCCGCTATTTTGGCTGCAATGCAATACCAATGCCCCGGGAGCAGGCTGCGCTTGCAGAGCAACTGAAACAGATATAACAGATACAGAAAGGATGTTTATTATGGGTATGTTATCGTTGCTTCTGGCTGTTGCCGGCATCGTCACCACACTGGTACATTATTCCAATCACAACATCGTTGTGGGCGTGATCACTGCGGTTCTTCTGGTCGTCTCCTATATTTTGGGCACGGCTGACATGAAGAAGCAGGAGAAAAACGGCGGTCTCAAGACCCAGATGTTCAATCCCGCTCTGCTTGGCCATGGCATGTCCTCCGTAGTCCTGATCGTCTGCGGTATCATGTGCGTTATCGCCAACGTTGGCTGATTAAAACACACTTTATCCTGCTCCCACCGTCCTGTCAGGGTGCCGTTTCCCGTCCATACCGAACCGGTGATCACGTCATGCGGTCTGGCAGGCACAATTATATTGTCCGGCGAATGGAGCGGCATGCTCTGGCGGGCAGCCGCTTAATTCCGTCCAGGGCAGAGAAAGCAAGTCCCTGTTCGTTTTGCACGGCGCTATTTTTTGCGCTCCAGCAACAAATTTATCTTGGCAACCCGAGCGCTTAACGTGCTGTGATCGCTTGCTTTCGGCACCGCACCGCTAAAATAAGAAGAGAGAGATAGATGCAATGAAAATTACCATAGTTTGCGATGTTCTTGGAGAGGAAAACAACGGAACGACCATAGCCGCAATGAATCTGATCCGGAGTTTGAAAAGCAAAGGCCATGAGGTCAACGTTTTGTGTCCCGATGCGGACAAAAAGGAGCTTCCGGGCTATTTTGTAGTTCCAACCTATAATCTGGGTTCGTTCTTGAATGCATACGTTGAAAAAAACGGCGTGCGCCTTGCGAAAAAAGATGACGCGCTGATCTTGAAATCCATTGAGGGCGCAGACATTGTCCATGTAATGATCCCCTTTTCTCTGGGGCGACGCGCCGCCATTTTGGCACACGAGGCCGGAATTCCCGTCAGCAGCGGGTTTCACGCCATGGCAGAGAATTTTACGTCCCATGTGTTTCTGAAAGACAGCGCCCTGTTCAACCGTCTGACCTATGGCTATTATTCCGGGCTGTACAGGCATGTGGACGCCATCCACTACCCTACCCAGTTTTTGCGGGATCTGTACGAGCGTATGTACGGTCCCACCAACGGCTATGTGATTTCCAACGGCGTGAATGCCATTTTCCACCCCCGCCCTGCCCGGCGACCGGCCGCCTATGAGGGCAAATTCGTGATCGTCTCCACAGGCCGCTATTCCAGAGAAAAGTCCCAGACCACCCTCATTGACGCCGTGTCGCGTTCCAAATACGCAGAACGCATTCAGTTGATCTTCGCCGGAAGCGGACCGCTGCGGGAAAAGCTGGAAAAGCGCGCCGCCGCGCTGCCCATCCGGCCGGTATTTTCCTTCTTCCCCCATGAAGAAATGGTCTCCATTCTGAACTACGCCGATTTGTATATCCATCCGGCGGAGATCGAAGCCGAGGGAATTGCATGCCTGGAGGCCATCAGTTGCGGGCTGGTGCCCATCATTTCCGATTCTCCCCGGTGCGCCACCAAAGCCTACGCCATAGACGAAAAGAACACGTTCCACTATCCCTCCGCAGACGATCTGGCAGCAAAAATCGACTGGTGGCTGGAGCATCCTGAGCAGAAAGCGGCGCGCAGCCGGGAATATGTGGAATATGCCCGGGGCAAATTCGATCAGAATATATGCATGGACAAAATGGAAGCCATGCTTCTGGATACCATCCGGCAGACGGAGGGCAAGGCGTGGACAAAAAAGTAATTTATTACCGGGATGCGCTGCACGACGATTTTGCCAACAATCACATAGAAGCCAAGCCCCTGCGGGAAGATTTCAAATACATCCATACCAATTTTCTCTGGCGCATGGTCTGCTTCGTTCTCTATCGCCTCATCGCCCAGCCCCTGGTCTTTCTGTTTGTAAAGCTGGTATATGGCCAGCGCTTTGCAAACAAGGCCGTACTGAAGCAGGCCAAAGGCTCCGGCGCCTATGTCTATGCAAACCATACCAACGGTATGCTGGACGCATTTGTGCCCAATCTTTTGCGCTACAGCGGCCGCGGCTATATTGTCGTCGGTCCCGACGCAACCTCCATTCCGGGGCTGACCGGCATCGTGCAGATGCTGGGGGCAATCCCCCTGGGTTCCACCTTTGACCAGTGCAAGCAGATGCGCCGCTGCGTACAGACGCGGGTGAAAGAAAAGAATCTGGTGACCATCTACCCGGAAGCCCATATCTGGCCTTATTACACGGGGATCCGCCCCTTTCCGGCGACTTCTTTCGGCTACCCTGCTTATGACGGCGCGCCCGTGTTTGCCATGACCAACTGCTACCAGAAACGCCGCTTTGGCGGGTTTCCCAAGGTTGTCACTTATCTGGACGGGCCGTTTTATCCCGACGCCTCCCTGCCTATGGAGGCGCGAAAAAAGAAGCTGCGGGATCAGTGCTATGAGGCAATGCAGGCGCGCGCGAAAGAATATTCCACCTACGCCTATGTGACTTATGTAAAAGAAAAGACGGACGGCGCTCATTGAGCTCTTTGCGCCGGTTCGCTCTTTCCCCGGCAGAAAAGCGGGGGCGGCCGG
>JAQYBZ010000085.1 GCA_029003235.1 Bacillota bacterium | reverse complement strand
GATAAGTACGATCAGGGCATTGAGGATACCATCGAATTCTGGCGCCAGCACCCGGAAATGACCTGGCTGGGCATCCATGACAGTCAGGAGGACGCGGATACCATTCGGGTAGTGGAGAAAAACGGCATCAAAATCGCCATGCTCAACTACACCTACGGCACCAATGCCGGGCAGCCTTCCCAGAGTTATATGATCGACTATCTGTGGGACGAGAACAAGATTGCCTCAGACATTGAAAAGGCCAAAGAGCAGTCGGATATTGTCATCGTCTTTGCCCACTGGGGCACGGAGAATATTTTCCACGCCGACGACGACCAGATCAAGTGGGCGCAGTTTTTCGCAGACCACGGCGTGGGCGCGGTGATCGGCGGCCATACCCATACGGTGCAGCCGGTGCAGACCGTCACCGGCAAGGACGGCAACGTTATGCCCGTGTTTTATTCTCTGGGCAACTTCATCTCCCATATGTCCAACTATTATAATATGCTGGGCGGCCTTGCCCGGCTGACCATCAGCCGGGACGAGTACGGCGTGTATGTGTCCGACTATTCTCTCGAGCCCACCATGACCTGGGCGACCAAGGACGCCGACGGCTACCACTTCCGCGCCATGAAGCTGTCTGACTATACGGAGGAAATGGCGCAGAGCCATATCATCGAAAACACCGGTGTGCAGACCATGAAAGACCTGTACGACGACATTATGAGCTAAAATAACAGAGCCACCCCCGGAGGAGTACAATCTTCCGGGGGTGCGCTTGCCTTTTTGCAGTCGCAATCCTGTGACTTCAGGAAAAGCGGCGTCACTGGCCGCCGATGGCCTGAGAAAGCTGTTTTGCCGCAAGAACAACATGGGAAATGGCCTGTTCAAATTCCTCCGAAGCGATCCGGCGGAACAGCCCCACAACGCCAATGGCATAGTTCTGGCCGCTGATCCGGTCGAACACGGGGGCGCTGACAGAGCGCAGGCCGATCTTGTATTCGCCGTCCTCCACGGCGTAGCCGTCCCGGCGGATCTTGCCCAGCGCCTTGCACAGTTCCTCCTGACTGAGAATGGTGTGGGGGGTAAAGGCGGGCATCCCGGCGTTGTCCAGACGGCGGCGTACCTCTGAATCCGGCAGTTGGGACAGCAGAAGCTTGCCCTGAGAGGTGGCGTGCATGGGCAGGCGGAAGCCGATCTCCGGCACCACATGGAAGCTGGCTCTGCCGGGGCACTGGTCAATGGAAATAACGTTGGTGCCGTCGAGAATACTGAGAAAAGAGCTGGCGCCGGTTTCGTTGGCCAACAGCTCCAGATAGGGACGGGCGGCGGTGGCAGCGTTCCATTCGGCGCTGACGGCGCAGCCGCACTCGAACATCCGCAGACCCAGATAGTACCGGCCGTCCTCCCGCTGGGTGATCATGCCGTACTCCCGCATGGAGGACAGCAGGGCATGAACGGTGCTTTTGGGATAGCCGGTGGCGGCGGAGAGCTTGCTCAAGGACAGGGGAGTGCGCTGGGTCAAAAGCACCTCGATCAGTTCCATGGCCTTGGCTACGGAATGTACCGTGGTTCTGTCTGTGGGCATACAGATCCTCCTTTTTCGCGGCAAACCTCCTTGCCGCGTCTTTTTCTGCCCATATTTTACCATGCCTTTGTTCCGGCGTCAAATTATCTTTCCGCAATGCAGAACCATTTTCCGGCAATGCAGACCGGCGGGAGCGCAGAATCTGCGCTCCCGCCGGGGCTTACGATTCTATTTTTTGCCGTGGAGTACGGGGCTCAGAGGCTTATAGATCAAAAAGCACAGCGCCACATCCAGCAGCCCTTTCAGGAAAGTGAAGGGGACGTTGAACAGAGCCAGACACTCCAGCAGGCCGTTGACGCCGGGACGGATGGCCTGATACATGGAGATGATGGTGTCAATGGGCATAAATTTTGCATAGACGGGATAGGTAATAAAGTAGTTGATGGGCAGGCTGAGCAGCGCCATAACCACTGCGCCGACGAGCGCGCCCACCAGCGCGCCCTTACGGCTCTTGTGTCTGCGGTAGATGAGGCTGGCGGGCAGCACAAAGACCGCGCCCAGCAGGAAGTTACACAGTTCGCCCACAGCGGCCGTGTTGGTGCTGGGCAGCTTGATGAGATTTTTCACCAGACAGACGATCACGCCGTGGACAGGGCCGTAGGCAAAGCCCGCCAGAAGCGCCGGCAGCTCGGAAATATCCAGCTTAATAAACGACGGCATAAGGGGCGCCGGCAGCTCCAGATACATGAGCACGGCAGCCACGGCGGAGAGCATGGCGGTGACGGTCAATCTGCGGGTGCGGGAGGTGGTATTTTTCTGCGGCATAGGTTTTCCTCCTTTGGGGCTTTGCCCCGGTGTTGATTTGGAAGACTGTTTCCCATATGCGGCAGAAGGAGTCAAAAAAAGCGCCCTTTTGTGACCGAAGCAGTCAAAAAAGGGCGCGACGATAGCCAAATGCCGCCGTTTCTTTCATCCGGACTGTGACCGTCGGCTTCGGAATTTCACCGAATCGGCACCGGCAGCGCTGCTGCCGGTGGACGTGGGCTTTACCACCGGTGGGGACTTGCACCCCGCCCTGAAACAGACTTTCTGCATCTATTATACCCCGGCCTGTAAAAAATGCAATAGAAAAATATGGGCACACTTGAAATTAGAACAAATGTTTGATATAATGGAGCCGACAGGAGGGAGAAGCATGGACGCGCAAAACCTGAAAATCGATGTGATCGCCGTCTGCAACGCGGACGGCACGCTGGAGCCTCTGCGCTTCCGTTATGAGGACGAGACGCACAGGCTCCGCCGGGTCTGCGTGACCGAGGTGCTTTGCTGCAAGCCCATACAGTATGTGGGCATTGAGGCGTTTGTGTATACCTGTCGGGCGCTGGACGGCGACCGGGAGCGCCTGTACGAACTGAAATATACGGTACGCAGCCATAGCTGGGTGCTGTTTCGGGTGTTATATTGAGGCGGCCTATGGCGGAACGGGTAATTTTTCATGTGGATGTCAACAGCGCTTTCCTGTCGTGGACGGCGGCCTATCGGGTCAAAGTGCTGGGGCAGAAAGAGGATCTGAGGCAGATTCCCTCCGTGGTGGCCGGAGACAAGGCCGAACGCCGCAGCATCATTCTGGCCAAGAGTCTGCCCGCAAAAAAGTACGGCATCCAGACCGGCGAGCCGCTGTTTCAGGCGCAGCAGAAGTGCCCCCGGCTTACGGTGGTGCCGCCGGACTACGGCCTGTAT
This sequence comes from Bacillota bacterium, assembly GCA_029003235.1. Lineage (GTDB taxonomy): Bacteria > Bacillota > Clostridia > Oscillospirales > Oscillospiraceae > JAFRPC01. The sequence goes on along the minus strand of JAQYBZ010000085.1, from coordinate 14,820 downwards.
GTGGAGGCGTCCCGGCACCTTATGGCGCTGCTGCGGCAGGTCTCCCCGTTGGTGGAGCAGTATTCCATTGACGAGGCGTGGGTGGATATGACGGGCACACGCCTGCTCTACGGAAGCCCGGTGCTGGCGGCGCAGATGCTGTGCCGCCGTATCCGGGAAGAACTGGGCTTTACGGTCAATATCGGCGTATCCACCAATAAGCTGCTGGCGAAAATGGCCAGCGATTTTGAAAAGCCCGACAGGGTACACACCCTGTTTCCCGAGGAGATGGAGAAAAAGCTCTGGCCGCTGCCGGTGCGCAGGCTGTTTATGGTAGGACCCGCCACAGAGCGCAAGCTGCGCTATATGGGTATCCACACCATCGGCGAGCTGGCCGGGGCAGACCCGGCCTTTCTGCGGCAGAAGCTCCACAAGCCGGGGCTGCTGCTGTGGGATTCCGCCAACGGCCGGGGAGACGCGGTGCTGGCGGAGAAACCACCGGAAAATCAGGGCTACGGCAATTCCGTCACCACGGCCACGGACGTAACGGACGCCCAGACAGCCCATCAGGTGCTGCTGTCGCTGTGTGAAACGGTGGGGATGCGGATGCGGCAGGACGGCAAGGCCGGAGGCTGCGTCACCGTGTTTCTGCGCACGGCGCAGTTTGAAAATTTCAGCCATCAGGGACAACTCCCCGGTGCCACGGATGTGACTTCGGAACTCTATCACGCCGCCTGCCGTATTTTTGATGAGGCTTGGGACGGAAAAACGCCCCTGCGCCAGTTGGGCGTACAGGTGAGCAAGCTCACCGCAGAGCGCTACCGCCAGTTTGATTTCTGGAACGCCGTCAGCGCCGGGCAGTATGAGCGCATGGCCAAGCTGGACTGCGTGGTGGACGATCTGCGGGAAAAATACGGGGAACGCGCCATCTTTCGGGGCTGCTTTCCCGGCGGCGCGGCGGCCATGGCCGGCGGTCTGTCCAAGGAGCGCAGAACCGGCGTCACAAAACCTGTGCCGGACTTGTAATTCCCATTTTGTTGTGATACACTGAACACAGGGAGGTATGTATTATGAAAGGAAAAACCAAAAAGGTACTGCTGGGTATCGGCATCGGTACGGCCGCTCTGCTGGCGCCTCTGTGCGTCTGCGTGGACGAGATGACCAAGGAAACCCTGGTGGAATCCCTGCTGGTGAAGCTCAAGACCAGGCGCGACGCCAATGACGAGAGCAGACGCACCATTACCGTGGAGGTTCCCGGACTGCTGCTGCCCCATAACTGGAAAGAGGCCAGACAGATGGCAAGCGAAGCCATGGAAAGCGTAGAACTGGATCCGGAGGAAATGCTGGGCACGGACGTGCCGCCGGAGGAAAAGCCGGAGCGGGCGGAAACACCCCGGAGCGCCGAAGACGAAGGCGTTGAAGAAGCTGCGGAAGAAACGTCCCAGAGCGCGGAGAACGCGCAGGAACCGGAGACATAATGCCCATCGCCACCTATTATCTCCACGACCCGGCTGCGCCCAAGCCCAATCTGCCCACCCATTACGGCGCCAACGTGTGGCTTGTCTGGCAGGACAGACTGCTGCTGGAGCGGCGCTCCGACTGCGACCTGTGGGGGCTGATCGGCGGCGGCAGAAAGTCCGGGGAGACGGATCTGCAGGCTGCCCTGCGGGAGACCCGGGAGGAGACCGGACTGGAGCTGCCTGCCTCCGCCTTTGTGCCGGTGCGGGTGTATGACGACCCGGATCGGATTGCCAGCTACCGGGACGGCAGCGTGTGGAACATGGTCATAGCCCTGTTTCGGGTGGAGCTGACCCAGCCCCCGGCGCTTCATTGCAGCCGGGAGTCCAGCCGTCTGCGCTTTTTTACCCGGCAGGAGCTGAAATCCCTGCCTGTGGTACAGACCCACCGGGATCTTGTAGATGATTTTTGAAAAACGCGTGCGTCTGCCCACCGGGCAGACGCACGCGTTTCTTGTACAAAGCAAACCATCGGCAATGCCGGTGGCTATGATTGCAGTTCTGCCGAGAAATGCCCCTTTGAGGGCAGAACGCCGGGAAAGCGATCCCGCAACCGACTCTGCTGCTACACGTTCCGTCGCATCAGTCCGTGGCGGTTGCAATAGATGTAGAGATACCCTGTTCCTGCACGGGGGAAGCGGGTCTCGGCGGCACCTTCCGGATAGAGCTTTGCAAGCAACACCCGGTCGGTGGTCACATAGGCGGCAAAGGAAATATAGTGCTCTCTGGTCATGCTGTGGCGAACCGTGAGAAACTGCTCGTCCTCCACCGGTGTGAGGGTGATCTGGTGGTCGTCGTCCGCAGGTTCAGCCTCCAGAGGCGGCAGGGTGATGCCGCAACAACTGACCACGGCGTCTCCGGCAGACCAGAGTACGTTGCCGCAGACCGGGCAGACGTAGAACTTTGTGCGCAGAAGATTGCAGGCTCAGTTTTGGTTGCAGACCTGCTGCCCAGACATAAGCTCCAGCACTGACACGCCAAGAGCCTGCGCAAGTGGCTCTATGAGGGTGATGTCCGGCAGCCCTTTGGCGGTTTCCCATTTGGAAACTGCCTTGCTGCTGACGCCGATTCGGTTTGCCAGAGCGCTCTGGGTCATGCCTTTGGCTTCCCGCAGACGTTTTACTGTGCTGCCGGTGATATATGTATTCATGGCATTGCCTCCTTCTGGTCGAGTATACCTCAGAACACGGGCGAGGGCAACCTACGCTGCGTGGAAGAAAGCAAACGGGCGGCCGATCCGGCCGCCCGTTTCCATGTGCTTTATTGCGCTTCCACGGGTATGAAATGGAATTTGGTGACGTCGAACAGTCCCATGTCCGTGAGCTTCATCTCCGGAATCACCGGCAGGGACATAAAGCACAGGGTCATAACCGGTTCCACGCCGGTTTGGATGCCCAACTGAGAAAATGCCTTTTCGTGGATCTCCGTCAGCTTCTGCTCCACCCATTCGCCGCTTTGGTCGCTCATAAGTCCGGCAATGGGCAGGGGCATACTGGCGATGACCTGCCCGTCCTTGACCAGAACGATGCCGCCCTGCTGTTTTTCCAGCGCCAGTACGGCGGATTCCATCTCCTGATCGCTGACGCCGCAGACGATAATGTTGTGGGAGTCGTGGGCGACGGAAAGCGCCACGGCGCCGGCCTGAATCCCGTAGCCCTTGAGGAAGCCGCAGGCCACGTTGCCCGTGTAGTGATGGCGCTCCAGCACGGCGACTTTGACAATGTCCTGCTCCGGCTGCCAGACAAATTCGCCGTCGGCGTCCAGCCGGATCTCGGCGGTGTCCTTTTTCGTCACTACGCCGCCGGGCAGGATACCGATGACGTTGACTTTGTTGGAGGTAAGGTGCATCTTGAATTTTTCTGCGGAGAAATCCTTTAAGCGGATGCTGCCCCGAACTGCGGCAGCGTCATGGCGGTGCACCTGCGGCAGGTACCTGCCGTCTTCGGCGCAGAGCGTTCCGCCCAGCCAGACCTTGCGCACCCGGAAGTCCCTGAGATCGTCCAGCAGCACAATGTCTGCCCGGTAGCCCGGTGCAAGAGCGCCCCGGTCATGCAGACGGAAGCACTCAGCGGCGTTGAGGGTGGCCATACGGATGGCGGTAACCGGGTCAAGACCCTCCTCCACACAGATGCGCAGATGGTTGTCCATGTGGCCTTCTGAGAAGATGGTCTTGGGCTGGCGGTCGTCGGAGCAAAGCAGGCAGCGGCGGCTGTTTTCCGGGGTGACGCCCTTGACCAGCGTGCGCAGATTGTGGCAGGCGGAGCCCTGGCGCATCAGTACATACATGCCCCGTTCCAGCCGGTCATTCATTTCCTCTACCGTGGAGCACTCATGGTCGCCCTGAATTCCGGCGGCTGCATAGGCGTTGAGCTCCAGCCCCGCTACAGAGGGCGCGTGGCCGTCAATGAGCTTGCCCGCTTTCTTGGCAACCAGCAGCTTCTCCAGCACGGAGTCACTGGCGCTGATGACACCGGGGTAGTCCATAAACTCGCCCAGTCCCAGAATGTTGTCCCGCCGGATGGGTTCTTCCATCTGCGCCGCGTCCACAATGGCGCCCGCGTGTTCAAAGGATGTGGAGGGCACGCAGGAGGGCAGCATGTATTTAATGTCCAGTGCGGCGTCTTTGGCTGCTTCCATCATGTAATCCAGTCCGGGGATGCCGCAGACGTTTACGATCTCATGGGGGTCGGCAATGATGGTGGCCGCGCCGTGAGGCACCAGCAGACGGCTGATCTCCTCCGGCGTCACATAGCAGGACTCAATATGAATGTGGCTGTCAATAAAGCCGGGAGCGGCATACTTCCCTCTGGCGTCCACCGTTTGCCTGCCCTCGTAGCTGCCGATGCCGGCAATCCGATCGCCGCACACGGCGATGTCTCCCGGAACTATCCTGCCGGTGAACACGTTGACTACCATACAGTTTTTTATGACGAGATCGGCAGGCTCCCGCCCGGCGGCAACGTCAATCAGATGCTTCAATTCCTGTTTTGTCATATCCAGAACCTCGCCTTTCTCATGTACCGGGCAAAGACCCGGCCAGTTTCAGTATACCATGGTCATGAGGGAAAAACAATGCGTGCTTTTCACAAAAAACTGCCCCGATTTTTGACAGAATAAACGGCACAGATGTCCCCGCCGGGTATGACTTTTCAGAAATATCTTCACTTCTTCGGCGGCTGTGGTACAATCGAAAAAGAAAAATGATCCTTTACTGCGATATTTTTTCTTCCCCAGACGTTATACAGGCTGAAAGCTTTCGGGAGAGACAATCCATAAACATGGTATTCCAGCAGGCGGTGAAGCAGTATTCTGGGACACTGTACCGCCTGTCCTTCAGCTACTGCGGCGGAGGCTGTGAAGACCGCCGCGGTCACGGCTGACCGCCCGTACCTTTATATGATCGTGGAACTTTCCGCCAGACTGCCCCTGTTTGTGGGCACCGTAAACCGCGTCGGGTAAGCTGCCCCGGCGCGAAACTACAGAAAGAGGGCCATAGAACCGAAGCTTTCCGGTTCTATGGCCTTTTCATTTGCCCTGATTTGTGATACAATCAACTAAGAGGTGATACGATGGTCTGCGCATTTACCGGCCACCGGCCGGAAAAACTGCCGTGGAAAACCGATGAACAGGATCCGCGCTGCCTGGCACTGAAGGCAGTTCTGGAGCAAAGGCTGCAAAGCCTTTACGACAGCGGCTGCCGTACCTTTCTGTGCGGCATGGCGCGGGGCTGCGATACCTATTTTGCCGAGGCGGTCGTGCGCCTGCGCCAACGATGGACAGATGTGCGCCTGATCGCCTATCCCGGCTGCGGCGGACAGGAAAACCGCTGGCCGGAGGACGACCGGGCGCGCTACACAGCCCTGCTGCAGCAGTGCGACGAGATCGTCATGACGGACGTGGCCTATGCCCATGGCTGTATGCTGCGGCGCAACGCGGCCATGATCCGGCGGGCAGACTGCCTGCTGTCCGTCTATGACGGCTCCGGCGGCGGCACAGGCCATACAGTCAGTCTTGCCCGTCAGAAGGGGATTCCCATTGAATCCGTGTGGCTCTAGCCCGGCGCGGCCTGTTAAGACGGCATTTCAAAGCCGTGGATTTTCCCGTCCGGTGCGGAATTGGTCACGTCGCCGCCGATGACCTGCCCTTTATAGACAAAAAGGGTGGCGTATACCGGTTCTGTGGCGTCGGGATAGTTTAGAATCTCATAGACATAGCGCATGACGTTTTTGCCGCTGTACTGGCTCAGATCGTATCCCTGACTGATCTGCAGGGCATTGTAGCGGTTAAAGACCTCGTTGTCCGTGGCGCTGGGGATGGACACCTGCTGGGACTGTACAGGCTCGGCGTTGACGTCCCAGCCGTACTGTGCCAGAAAGGTCACGCGCTCGTCGTTGGTGTCTGCGTTGACGGCGTCTTCCCCGTTGGCGGGGGACTTGGTGCTGGCGATGATCACGGCGATCAGTACCACAATGGCGATGAGGATCGTAATGACGGCCGCGATCTTCGTTTTAGAGACTTTGGCGGTGAATACAAACATGAAACTACCTCCTGCGGGCTTCAAGATGGTACAGCCTATTCCGCAGGGTGGACAAATATTCTGAAACCGAAAAAAGAACAGGCGGTGCGTGATGCAGAGACTGGACAAATTTCTCTCTCAGGCGGGAGTCGGCTCCCGAAAGGAAGTAAAAAATCTCATTCGCTCCGGTGCAGTGTGGGTCAACGGCACGGCGGCATCCGGCGGGGATATGAAAATTGACGAGACCCGGGATGGGGTGACGGTGAACGGCGCACCGGTGACGGGTTACCGCAGGGTGGTGCTGATGCTCCACAAGCCCGCGGGCTATGTGACCTCCACGGAGGATCCGCGCTCTGCCACGGTCATGGAGCTGCTGCCGGAGCAGTACCGGCATCTGCGTCCGGCGCCGGTGGGCAGGCTGGATAAGCAGACGGAGGGGCTTCTGCTGCTGACCAACGACGGGGCGCTGGCGCACCGGCTGATCTCGCCGCGCTATGAGGTGCCCAAGCGCTACTATGCAGAGCATGAGGGCACGGCGACGGAAGCCGACGTGTCGGCCTTTGCCGGGGGGCTGACGCTGAGCGACGGCACCCAATGCCGCCCGGCGGTGCTCAAGCCCCTGGGCGCAGGCAAAAGCATGGTGACGGTGACGGAGGGGAAATACCATCAGGTGCGGCGGATGCTGGCCAGCCGCGGCCTGCCCGTGACCTACCTGCGCCGGGAGCAGGAGGGGAGCCTCCGCCTGTCCGGACTGGCTCGCGGCGCGTGCCGGGAACTGACGCAGCAGGAGATTTCCACCCTGTGATATGGCAAAATTCACAATTCTTTTTTCCAGTCAAAATCTGAAAGTTGTGCGCAAAAATCCAGCCTGTTTTTAGCCATATTGACGAAGCTTGGGTATTTTTGCATAAAAACTGACCCCCATTTTGAAAGAAAATGTCAAATGGCACTTGAAAAAATACCAAAAATGCTGTATGATGCTGTAGGATATTTGTACAAAGCGTGATTGTGGAATTCAAGGAGGGCACAATATGGCCAACCGGATTTTCAGCGGTGTCGTGCAGCAAATGAAAGAGGCCACCGACCGTAAGATCGGCGTCATTGATTCAGACGGTATGGTGGTTGCCTGCACGGACGCAGAACAGATGGGAACCAAGCTGCCGGATCTGGCGCAGGCGGTGGTAAGCGCACAGGAGGCGCTGACCCACTTTGACGGCCTGACGTGTAAGGCGCTGACGTGTTTTGGCACCGGCTTTGACTTTGCGGTGTTCGTGGCAGGCGACGACGAATGTGCCAGAAGCCTGTGCCTCATGGCGCACGTTGCCCTCAACGGTGCGAAGAACTATTACGAGGAAAAGCACGATAAGGGCACCTTTGTCAAGAATATCATCACCGACAATATTTTGCCGGGCGACATCTATATCCGTGCCAAGGAGCTGCACTTCCCCACGGATCAGACCTGGGTGGTCTTTCTGGTGCGGCAGGCCGGCGGCGCGGATGTCTCTGCGGTGGAGGTTCTTCAGAAGTTCTACCCCGACCGGCAGCAGGATTTCGTCATCAGCGTCAACGAGACGGACATTGCCGTCATTAAGCTGGTCGATCCCGATATTGACCAGCAGGAGGAGCACGCCATTGCCGAGACCATCGAATCCACGCTGAAAAATGAGCTGTTTCTCAAGGTCACCATCGGCATCGGCACCGTGGCGCACCACCTGCGGGAGTTGGCCGATTCCTATAAGGAAGCCCAGGTGGCCATCGAGGTGGGAAAGGTCTTTGAAACAGAGAAAACCATTGTCAGCTACGAAAATCTGGGCATTGGCCGTCTGATTTATCAGCTTCCCACCACGCTGTGCGAGATCTTCCTCAACGAGGTATTCAAAAAGAATTCCATTGACTCGCTGGATCAGGAAACGCTGTTTACCATCAACAAATTTTTCGAGAACAACCTGAATGTGTCCGAGACCTCCAGAAAGCTCTTTGTCCACAGAAACACGCTGGTCTACCGGCTGGAGAAGATCAAAAAGCTCACTGGTCTGGATCTGCGGGAGTTTGACCACGCCATTATCTTCAAGGTGGCGCTCATGGTCAAGAAGTACCTTAATTCCAGAGACAATCGGATGCTGTAATACATAAGAGGGGAAGCCTGTTATGATTGATTTTGAGAATGTCACCAAGGTCTATGAGGCCGGCAACCGCGCCCTGGACGGGGTCACGCTGCACATTGACGACGGTGAGTTTGTCTTTCTCGTCGGACCTTCCGGCTCCGGCAAATCTACCATCATCAAGCTGCTGACCGCCGAGCTGGAGCCTACCTCCGGCTCCATCGCCGTCAATGGCTACAAATTGGAAAAGATCAAAAAACGCGCCATACCTTATATGCGCCGCACCATCGGCGTCATCTTTCAGGATTTCCGCCTGATTGAGAAAAAGACCGTCTATGACAACGTGGCCTTTGCTATGCGCGTCATCGGCGCCAGCACCAGCGAGATCAAAAAGCGCGTGCCCTATGTGCTGGAGCTGGTGGGGCTGGAAAACAAGGGGCGCCGTTATCCCAACGAGCTGTCCGGCGGCGAGCAGCAGCGTGTGGCCGTGGCCAGAGCGCTGGTGAACAATCCGGCCATGATCGTGGCCGACGAGCCGACGGGCAACCTTGACCCGGCACGTTCCTATGAGACCATGATGCTGCTGGAGCGCATCAATTCTCTGGGTACCACGCTGCTGGTGGTCACGCACGAAAAAGAGCTGGTAGACCGCTTCACCAAGCGCGTCATTGCGATTGACGAAGGCCGTGTCATCAGCGACGGAATGGATGGGTACTACAGCTATGAAGAAGAGTAAAAATATCGGCTACCTGTTCCAAGAGGGCTTCCGGGGCATCTTCCTTCACGGCTTTATGTCCTTTGCCGCCGTCTGCGTTACGGTGGCCTGCCTGATCATCATCGGATCGTTCTCCATGATTCTGTACAACCTGCAGCTTCTTGTGACAGAGCTGGAACAGCAGAACGAAGTGCTCGTCTATATTGACGAGACCTACAACACGGCGCAGGCCAAGAGCGTCGGTTCCCAGATCAACCTCATCCCCAATGTGCAGAACGCAGTGTTCAAGTCCCGGGAGGAAGCGCTCAACGATTTTATCGCCGAACAGGGCGATATCGACGCCTTCGGCGGCGTCATTTCCGATGACCTTCGCGATCGCTTTGTGGTCACGCTGGTGGACAACGCGCAGATGGAGCAGACGGTGGAGGCCATTGCCCAGATTCCCGGTGTGGCGGATATTAACGACCATCCGGAGATCGCCCAGGGCTTTACCACCATCCAGAATGTGCTCAACGTGGCCGCAGCCGCCATTATCATCGTGCTGCTGGTGGTGTCCTTGTTCATCATCTCCAACACCATCAAGCTGGCCATGTATGACCGGCGCGACGAGATCGCCATTATGAAAATGGTGGGCGCCACCAACGGCTTTATTCGCCTGCCCTATGTGGTAGAGGGCTTCCTCATCGGTATTTTCAGCGCCGCTGTGGCCTTCTTCGCCGAATGGGGACTCTATGATCTGGTGGCGGCGAAAATTCAGCAGATCGACAGCCTCCAATTGTTTGCTGTCGTACCGTTTATGGATGTCATCTGGCCCATGGTCGCCACCTTCGGCATCACCGGCCTGCTTGTGGGCGTGCTGGGCAGCCTGATGTCCATTCGTAAGTTCCTTGACGTATAAACTTAGGAGGGAGCAATATGTTTAAGTACAGACGTCAGATCGTCTCAGTGGTTGCCATTTTGCTGGCGCTGCTCATGGTATTCGGCATCGTCTCGGCTACCCTTGCCGCTGCTGCCACTTCCAGTGAGATCAAAGAAAAACTGGAGGGGCTGCAGGATCAGGCGGATGAGATCGCCCAAAAGCAGAAGGAGCTGGCGGCGCAGATCGCCAGCAACGAGGCGGAACAGTTGGATCTGGTGCAGAAAAAGGCCCAGATCGACCAGTCCATTGCCCTGACCCAGGAAGAGATTGACAATAAAAATGAACAGATTCAGGAATATAATCTGCTCATTGCGGAAAAACAAAACGAGCTGGACGATGCGCTGGCGCAGGAGTCGGAGCTCAATGGCCGCTACCGCGAGCGGGTGCGCGCTATGGAGGAGAACGGAAAGGTCTCCTATTGGTCCATTCTGTTTAAGGCCAGCAGCTTCACCGATCTGCTGGATCGGGTGGATATGATCAACGAGATCGCTGCGGCGGACAACAAAATGCTCCAGCAGCTCCACGATGTAGCCATTCAGATTGAAACTGCCCGGGAAGAGCTGGCAGCCGAAAAGGTGGAACTGGAGGCAGCAAAGGAAGAACTGGCCGCCACGGAAGCCAGTCTGGAGGAACAGCGCGCCCAGTCTGACGGCGTTTTGAACCAGCTTCTGGACGATCAAAGTGAGCTCAACGCTGCGGCGGACAAGTACGAGGCTATGGAGGCCGAGCTGACCGACCAGATCGCCAAGCAGGAAGCGGCCTACCAGACCGCGCTGAGCGAGGAAGAGGCGGCGCGCAAGGCAGCCGAGGAAGCGGCCAAGCAGCAGCCCAACAACAATAATAATAATCCCGGCGGCAGTCCCGGCAGTTCCGGCGGCAGTTCCGGCGGCTCCGGTACCAGTTCCAGCGGCTTTATCTGGCCGGCCTATGGCGCCATTACCTGCGCCTACGGCTACCGTATCCATCCCATTACCGGCAAGTACAGCTTCCATTCCGGCATTGACATCGGCGCTGCAGCGGGCTCGCCCATCTACGCCTCCAAGAGCGGCACCGTCACCACTGCCACCTATACATATGTCTATGGCTACTATGTCACCATCAACCACGGCGATGGCTATTCCACGCTGTACGGACATATGACCAACTATATTGTCTCTCCCGGCCAGTATGTGACCCAGGGACAGGTCATTGGCTATGTAGGCAGTACCGGCTGGTCCACCGGCCCGCATCTGCATTTTACCATGTATTATAACGGCAGCACCGTCAACCCGGCGAACTATCTGAAGTGACCGGCGCGGAGACTCCCACAGCCCTTTTTGAGGGCTGTGGGAAATCCCTTATATAAAAACGATAACACGTTTTTGCCCGGCAGATGCGACAGCGTCTGCCGCCCCCGCATTTCGTGCGGGAAATTTGCCTACAATCACGATTGCTGCAAATCCAAAGGGGCTTGCAAACTGCAGCGTCTTTGCGGACGATAAAACGGTTTTATCAAATCATCGTGTTATACTTGAAAAGTTAGGACAAGGCTTCTTATGGAAAAAGTAAAGAAAATACTCATCCCTGTGATTTCGGCACTGCTGGCAGCGGTTTTGACTTTTTGCGTCACCTGCGCTGTTTTTGCAAAAAAATTCGGCGGTACGACGGCGGCGGAGAACACCGACTATGACGCAGCCAAGCTCAGTGAGATTCAGGGGCTGATTGACAAATACTTCATCGGCGACGTGGATCCGGATATCATGAGCGACGCGCTGGCGGCCGGCATGATTGAGGGGCTGGGTGACCGGTGGAGCTATTATATTTCCGCCGAGGACTACGACGCCTATGTGGAGTCCGTGGAAAACGCCTATGTGGGCATCGGCGTGACTATCTCTTTGGTAAACGAGGCTGACAAGGGCTTTACGGTGACGGATGTAACGCCGGACAGCCCCGCCTATGAGGCCGGGATCGTTGTCGGTGATATGATCACGGGGGTCGAGGGCGAAAGCACCGTGGAGCTGGGCATGACGGAAACAAAGAACCGGGTGCGCGGCGAAGAGGGTACGGATGTCCGTTTGACCATCCTCCACGACGGGGAGGAAAAGGAGCTGACCATCACCCGCAAGACTGTCAAGACCGTGAATGTGACCAGCGAAATGATGGACGGCGATATTGCCTATATCAAAATCCGCAATTTCGAGAAAAACTGCGCAGACGACACCATAAAATGCATTGAGGACGTACAGGCGCAGGGCGCCAGAGGCATTGTCTTTGACGTACGGTTCAATCCCGGCGGTCTGAAAAGTGAGCTGGTGACGCTTTTGGACTATATTCTGCCGGAAGGCCCCCTGTTCCGCAGCGAAAGCTACGACGGCAGGGAGGATGTGGACTATTCCGACGCCGCCTGTATCGACCTGCCCATGACGGTGCTGGTCAACGGCGATTCCTATTCCGCCGCCGAGTTTTTTGCAGCGGCGCTGCAGGAGTACGGCGTGGCCAAGGTGGTGGGTACGCAGACCTGCGGTAAGGGCTACTACCAGACCTGTATGCAGCTCTCCGACGGTTCGGCCATTAATATTTCCATCGGCAAGTATTTCACACCCAACGGCGTCAGCCTGGTGGATGTGGGCATAACGCCGGACGAGGTTATGGAGCTGTCCGACGAGGATTATGCCAATCTCTATTACGGAAAGATCCCGCTGGAGGATGACGTGCAGGCGCAAAAGGCTGCCGATCTGCTCCGCCAGTGAAATCATCTTGACATTGGGGCAAGGCGTCCCATATAATATACCCTGCCGTCCCGGGACGGCACACTGCTGTTCATTTTTTGGAGGGAACAATTATGGCGAAAGAATATAAGCTGACCAGCATCCGGATGAAAGAGCTGGAAGAAGAACTGCACTATCTGAAAACCACCAAGGAAAGAGACGTGGCCGAGCAGATCAAAGAGGCACGCTCTTTTGGTGATCTTTCTGAAAACAGCGAATATGACGAGGCAAAAAATGAGCAGGCAAAGCTCTATGGCCGCATTGCGGAGGTAGAGGATATTCTTGCCCATGCGGTGGTCATTGACGAGACAGAGGCCAGTACCGGAACCATCGGCCTTGGCTGTACGGTCAAGGTGCGCGATTTGGAGTTCGACGAGGAGGATCTGTACTGCATCGTCGGCTCTCAGGAGGCCAACCCCAATGAACACCGGATCTCCGACGACTCCCCCTTTGGCAGAGCCATGCTGGGCAAAAAGGTAGGAGACGTGGTGGAAGTGGATGCGCCTTTGGGCACCCTGAAATTTGAGATTCTGTCTGTAGAAAAGTAAGAGATATACGGGGAGGAAACACCGTGGCAAAATTTGTACCGCAGTCTGAACTGCCCCTGGTAGATCAGGTGAGAGTCAGACATGAAAAGCTGGAGCAGCTTCGGCAGGAGGGGAAGGATCCGTTTCTGCTGACGAAATATGACGTGACCGCGCACGCAGCTCAGATTCGCGATGGATTCGAAACCATGGAAGGGCAGACCGTGGCCATTGCCGGCCGGCTCATGAGCAAACGCGGCATGGGCAAGGCCATCTTTGGCGATTTGCAGGATCGCTCCGGGAGAATCCAGATCTATCTGAAGATCGACGAGCTGGGCGAGGAAGCCTTTGCAGGCTGCCGCAAGCTGGACATTGGCGACATCATCGGCGTCAGGGGGCTGGTGTTCAAGACCCAGCGGGGAGAGATCTCCGTCAAGGCCACGGAGGTCACCCTCCTGTCCAAGTCCCTGCTGCCCCTGCCTGAAAAATTCCACGGTCTGACGGATGTGGAAAGCCGTTATCGCCAGCGCTATGTGGATCTTATCGTCAATCCTGAGGTGCGCCGCATTTTTGAGGTGCGCTCCAGGTTTATCAGCCATATCCGCAAGTATTTGGACAGCCGCGGGTTTATGGAGGTGGAAACGCCGGTACTCAACACCATTTCCGGCGGCGCTACTGCCAGACCCTTTGTGACCCATCACAACACGCTGGACATAGATATGTATATGCGCATTGCCACAGAGCTGCATCTCAAGCGGCTGCTGGTGGGCGGACTGGAGCGCGTCTATGAGATCGGCCGCATTTTCCGCAATGAGGGCATGGATCCCAAGCACAACCCGGAATTTACTACGGTGGAGCTGTATCAGGCATATACGGACTTCCACGGCATGATGGATCTGTTCGAGGAACTGCTGTCCTCCGCGGCAAAGGAAATCCTGGGCACCTATCAGGTGCAGTGGCTGGGCGAAGACATCGACCTGACCCCGGGCTGGCCGAGAATGACCATGGCTGAGGCGGTGAAGCAGTATCTGGGTGTGGACTTTATGAGCGTGACCAGCGACGAGGACGCGGCCAGACTGGCGGCTTCCGTTGGCGTAGAGCTGGGGCCGGAAAAGGAGCATACCTGGGGCAATTATCTCTATGAGTGCTTCGATCAGAAGGTGGAGGAGAAGCTGATTCAGCCCACCTTTATCACCATGCACCCGGTGGATGTATCTCCGCTGGCCAAGCGGTATGCCAAAGATCCGCGCCTGACGGAGCGCTTTGAGCTGTTCATCTGCCACAGTGAGATGGGCAACGCCTTCTCGGAGCTCAACGATCCCATCGATCAGAAAGGCCGCTTCCAGAAGCAGATGGAGCTGCGTGCCAAGGGCGACGAAGAGGCCGGCATGATGGACGAGGACTATATCAACGCCATGGAATACGGCCTGCCCCCCACAGGCGGCCTTGGCATCGGCGTAGACCGCTGCGTCATGCTCCTGACCAACAGCAATTCCATCCGAGATGTGATTTTGTTCCCGACAATGAAACCTTTGGACAAGGATAAGACCGAAAAGGCCGAGACCAAGGCGGAAGAAAAGCCCGTTGAAGCGGCTCCTGTCGTCGAGAAAAAGATCGACTTTTCCAACGTCGTGATCGAGCCCTTGTTCCAAGAACAGGTCGATTTTGAGACCTTCTCCAAGTCCGATTTCCGCGCAGTGAAGGTTCTCGAATGTGAGGCAGTACCCAAGTCCAAGAAGCTCTTAAAGTTCACTCTGGATGACGGTTCTGACGAGAAAAGGACGATTTTGAGCGGTATTCA
>JAQYBZ010000084.1 GCA_029003235.1 Bacillota bacterium | reverse complement strand
GGAGGCGGCAACGATGAAGCCCATGCCTAAAGGTCCGGGCACGCCCCGGATGTCCGCAAAAAACGCCCCCAGGGTACGCAAGGGCACCCTCGGGCGGCTGCTCAGGCTGCTGATACAGGACTACCGGTGGCAGGTGGCGGTCGTGCTGCTGTGTCTTGTCATCGCCTCCGTGTCCAACGTCATGCCCTCCATTCTGCTGAAGAACATCACCGATCAGATCGAAGCCGGTATGAAATCGGGCTGGGAAGCGGTGCTTCCGGCCATTGGCAGGCTCATGGCCATAATGGGCGCAGTCTTCGCCGTAGGGCTGCTGGCCTCCTTCTTCCAGCACCGCACCGGCGCCATCGTGACCCAGGGCTTCCTGAACAAAATGCGCCAGCGGATGTTCGACCATATGCAGACGCTGCCCATCAAATATTTTGACGCCAACAGCCACGGCGACATTATGAGCTACTACACCAACGACATCGACACCCTGCGCCAGCTCATCTCCCAGAGCCTGCCCCAGATGTTCTCGTCGGCGCTGATCCTTGTGTGTCTGGTGGCGCTGATGCTGTACTACAGCATGAACCTGATGCTTGTCACCCTCATCGGCCTGACCGCCATGCTGCTGGCGGTAAAGTATGTGGGCGGCAGAAGCTCCACCTATTTCGTCCGCCAGCAAAAGGCCATCGGCGCTGTGGAGGGCTATGTGGAGGAGCTGATGAACGGCCAGAAGGTGGTCAAGGTCTTCTGCCACGAAAGCGAGAGCCAGAAGGGCTTTGACGAGCGCAACGAGCAGCTTCGCCGGGATGCCCGGCAGGCCGCCGGCTACGGCAACATCATAGGGCCCATTATGGGCAACCTCGGCAACATCCAGTATGTGCTGCTGGCCATTGCAGGCGGTCTGATGATCGTCTCCGGCGGCGCCGTTCCCAACCTGTCTCTGGCGGGACTGTTCCAGAGCAGCTTCTCCACGGCGCTGCAGATCTCCGTGGTGGTGTCCTTCCTGAACATGAGCCGCCAGTTTACCAACAACATCAATCAGGTGTCCCAGCAGTTTACCACCATCGTCATGGCGCTGGCGGGCGCAGACCGGATCTTCCAGCTCATGGACGAAGCACCGGAGCAGGACAGCGGCTATGTGACCCTGGTCAACGCCAAATACGACGAAAAGGGCGAGCTGACCCAGAGCGACGCCCGCACCGGCCTGTGGGCGTGGAAGCACCCCCACGGCGACGGCACCGTGACCTATACCAGACTGGCAGGAGACGTGCGGCTGTACGACGTGGACTTCTCCTATGTGGAGGGCAAGACCGTGCTGCACAATGTGTCTCTCTGGGCGGAACCGGGACAGAAGATCGCCTTTGTGGGCGCCACCGGCGCAGGCAAGACCACCATCACCAACCTGATCAACCGCTTCTACGACATTGAGGACGGCAAGATCCGCTATGACGGCATCAACATCAACAAGATCAAAAAGCCCGACCTGCGGCGCTCCCTGGGCGTGGTGCTGCAGGACGTGAACCTCTTTACCGGCACGGTCATGGAAAACATCCGCTACGGCAAGCTGGACGCCACGGACGAGGAATGTATCCGCGCCGCCAAGCTGGCCAACGC
The DNA here is from genome assembly GCA_029003235.1 of Bacillota bacterium. GTDB lineage: Bacteria > Bacillota > Clostridia > Oscillospirales > Oscillospiraceae > JAFRPC01. The sequence goes on along the minus strand of JAQYBZ010000084.1, from coordinate 7,581 downwards.
CCACGACTTTATCACCCGCCTGCCCGACGGCTATCAGACCATGCTCCGCGCCAACGGCTCCAATCTGTCACAGGGACAGCGCCAGCTCATCTCCATCGCCCGTGCCGCCGTGGCCGACCCGCCGGTAATGATTCTCGACGAGGCCACCTCCTCCATCGACACCCGCACGGAAGCGCTGGTGCAGCAGGGCATGGATGCCCTCATGAAGGGCAGAACGGTCTTTGTCATCGCCCATCGCCTGTCCACCGTCCGGGACGCCAACGCCATTATGGTGCTGGATCACGGCCGGATCATCGAGCGGGGCAGTCACAAGGATCTCATCGCCCAGAAAGGCACCTATTACCGCCTGTACACCGGCGCTTTTGAGCTGGAATAACGGGCAGCAAAAAGTCCTTGAAATTCTTCGGAATTTCAAGGACTTTTCTCTTATTCCCCGGCGGCCAGGGCTTTTGCCCGCTGGAATTTGCTTTTCGGCTCCTCCGCCAGAGAAAACGCCTGCATCAGCCGCCGCGCCAGCGCCAGCATCCGGCCGCTTTCTCCCTGTTTCAGCTCCAGCTCTACCTCGGCAAAGGAGCGGCGTCTGCCGCCGCCGGTGAAAACGCCCCGGTCGCAGGCCAGCTCGCAGATGCTGCCATCCTCCAGCGCCAGCAGCACGGTCTGCCGGGTAAATTCCGCCCCGCACAGGGGACGCAACGCGCCCGCATCCAGCGTCAGAAGCGCCTGCGGCGCACCCTGCGCCGCCAGAGCGGGCAGCGCCTCGGCCATTTGGGCGCTCTGCGTCTGCCATTCTCCCCGCAGGTATTTTTCCTCGCCGGGGTCACGGGGCGTTTTCAGGCAGATCACCGACGTTTCGTTCTCCTGCCTGCAGCGCAGGGTCCACCGCCGGGCGGCAAGCTGCCCGTCCGCCGTGTCGTAATACACCGTGCGCATACGGAAGGTCTGCTCCTCTCCCCGGCGCAGGGGCGCCAGCGCCTCCCAGCGAAGAACCCGCTCCAGAGTTTCCTCTCCGTCCGCGCCCAGCTTGATCTCCAGTTCCTTTCCCATGACTCCGCCTCCTTCTTTTGTGTTCCATTGTAGCGGCTTTTTCCCTTTCTGGCAAGATTATTCTTCCGGCGGATTTCCGTGCCTATTTCCCGACAGCTTCTTCCGGCTGTCCCGTGCTAGGATGGATTCTGCCGCCGCCTGTCCCTGCTGCGGTCTGGAATACGAAAGGAGTTGCGCACATGAGAGGAAGCACCAAACTGACTGTCGGTCTTCACCGCCCGGACTGGGGGAGGCTCTTTGCCCGGCCTGCCGTCCGCCTTAGTGCCCGCTGCGCGGGTACGTTTCTCGCCGCCTTTTTGCTTTCGTCACTTTCGGTGGCGGGAAGCCCTCTGCCCATGGCCGCCTGCCTTGCCGCCTGCGTGGCCTTCTGGCCGCTGGGAGTGCTGGCGCTGGCGGGAAGCTGCATGGGCTATTTCCTGTTCTGGGGGCTGCAGGCTGGATTGGAGCAGGTGGGCATCGCCCTGCTGGTTTTTGCCGGAACCGGCCTGTTCCGGGATACCCGTCTGCCCGTCTCAGGCTGGTTTTCGCCCTTTCTCTGTGCCGCCCTGACGGCGGCCATCGGCTTTGTGTTTTTGCTGGACGGCGGACTGAGCGCCGGGAATATCGCCCTGTACGCCGTGAAGATTCTGCTGGCTGCCGTCTGTCCGCCCCTGTACCGGCAGGCACTGGACGAGCGCCGCCGGGGCGCCATTCTGGCGCTGGGACTGTGCCTGTTTACGGCGCTGGCTACCGTTGCGCCTCCCTACGGACGGCTGTTGGCTGTGGCCGTGACCTATCTGGTGGCGGTCAGCTCCGCCCGGGTGGGGCTGCTGCCCACCCTGTTATGCGCCCTGGCCATGGATCTGGCCGCCGGTACGGCGGGTACGCTCACGGCCGCCCTGTGCGCCGGCGCGCTGCTATGCCGTCTGTTTCCCCGGCAAAGCTCCGTGGCACGCGCCGCCATGCTCACGGTGGCCAGTCTGTCCTGGCAGCTCTTTTTCGGCACGGTGTCCGTGCCTTACGCCGCCTGCGCCGTGGCGGGCAGCGCCGCCGGGCTGTTTGTGCCTTTCCGGTGGTTTTCCGACTGCCCGGACACGGAGCATCCCGCCAAGGGCAGCGCCGGCGCCCAGCTCCGGCGCATTTCCCGGGTGTTCGCCATGCTCCACCGGGAGCTGACGGGAATCGAACCCGTGGCCTGCCATTCGGAGATCTCCGACGTCTATGATTTTACCGCCGAGCAGGTGTGCCGCTGCTGCGTGCTGTACCACACCTGCTGGGAGCAGGATGCCCGCGCCACCTATCAGGATCTGTGCGCCGCCGCAGGCCCCATCATGGAGCGGGGCACCGCCCTGCGGGAGGACTTTCCCGCGTCCTTTGTCGGCCGCTGCCGCCACATGGAGGGCTTTCTCACGGCGGTCAATCAGGAGCTGGAAGCCAATCTCTACCGCAGGCAGATGCGCAACCGCCTGCAGGAGAGCCGCCGCATCCTGTCGGGGCAGTATTTGTTTCTGTCCCGGTTTCTGGGCAAGCTGGCGGACGATCAGTACCGGCCGCCGACGGCAGAGCCCCAGTTTACGCCGGATTTTTCCGCCAGCAGCGCCTGCCGTCCCGGCAGTACGGTCTCCGGCGACCGGTGCGCCAGCTTCCGGGATCAGTGGAATCGATATTACGTTTTGCTGTGCGACGGCATGGGTACCGGCCGGGAGGCCGCCGCCGAAAGCGACCGCGCCGTGCGCACCCTCACGGGGCTGCTGGAATCGGGCGTCGCCCCGGACACGGCCATGGAGCTGCTCAACGGCTTTTACGTTTTGCAGCAGAGCAGCTCCTTTGCCACGGTGGATCTGCTGCAGTTGGATCTGGAATCGGGAGAGGGCACCCTGTACAAATGGGGCGCAGCGCCCTCCTATCTGCGCACGGGGCAGGAGGTGAAAAAAATCGGGACAGCCGCGCCGCCGCCGGGGCTGGACGTGGCCGCAGGCCACAATCCCCAACAGCTCAGACTGTCCCTGAAGGACGGAGAAACCCTGATACTGGTCAGCGACGGCGCATTTGGAGAGGAAACGGAAAAGAGGATCGCAGGCTTCCGGGGCAGCACTTCCCGGGAGCTTGCGGGATACGTCGTCGCAGGCGCGGCACCGGACAGCGAGGACGACCTCACCGCCGCGGTTTTGCGCCTTGTTCCGGGCTCTTCTGCCTGAATCATAACATATTTAGTTAACATAAATTGTCGAACAGTGACTATTTCCCAAAAATATTTCCCGGCAGGCGGACAAAGGTTGTCCGTTCCTGCCGGGATGCCCCGGTCTGCCCCGGCGATTTGCGCCGAGGGGCGGATTTTTCTTTTGCGCCGTGGGACTTGCGCGGAGGCTGCGAAGGATGTATAATACGGATGATTCCGCGCAGACCGCGTCCGGCCGCAGCAGGAAAGCCGGGCTGCAATCGTTCAGGAAAGGGGACGGACAATGGGAGCGATCATACAAATCACCGACTTTTCCGCCCCGGAGCTGGACGTCTACGCCCGTCTGTCCGAGCGGGAGCTGACCAACCGGGCAGACCCGTCTCAGGGGCTGTTCATTGCCGAGAGTCCCAACGTCATCACCCGGGCGCTGGACGCCGGATGCCAGCCTGTGTCCTTTCTCATGGAGGGCAAACACGCTCTGGGCAAGGGCGCGCCCCTTTTGGTGCGGTGTCCGGACGTGCCTGTTTTCGTGGCGGAGGAGGCCGTGCTGACCCAATTGACGGGCTTTCATCTGACCCGGGGGATGCTGTGCGCCATGCGCCGCCCCCCTCTGCCTTCGGTGGAGGCCGTATGCGCCAACGCCCGTCGTATCGCCGTGCTGGAAAACGTCATGAACCCCACCAACATCGGGGCGATCTTCCGCTCGGCGGCGGCGCTGAACATGGACGCGGTGCTGCTGACCTGCGCCGGAAGCGACCCTCTGTACCGCCGCGCCGTGCGGGTGAGCATGGGCACCGTGTTTCAGGTGCCGTGGACATATCTGGACGGCGAAACGCCCTGGCCGGAGCGCCTGCGGGCACTGGGCTTTCAGACCGTGGCCATGGCGCTGCGGGAGGACGCCCTCTGTCTGGACGATCCCCGGCTGCTGAACGCCCACAGGCTGGCGGTGGTGCTGGGCACGGAGGGAGACGGACTGGCCCAGCAGGTCATTGCCCAGTGCGACTATACCGTGTGCATCCCCATGGCTCACGGCGTGGATTCCTTAAATGTGGCGGCGGCCAGCGCCGTGGCCTTTTACCAGTTGGGGCGCAGACCGGCGCGCCCCTGAAGCCCCGATTCTATACTGACAGTCTCAGGAGGAACCCCTATGAGAATGAGAAAACGACCCAATCTGGAGCCGCGCATGGAGGCCTGCGCCGCCGTATGGATTCAAAACCCGGAGGACTACCGGGGGCACTGGCTTTCCCTTCTGCCCGGCGCGTCACAGCTTCATGTGGAGCTGGGCTGCGGAAAGGGAAAATTCACGGTGGAGACGGCAGCCGCCCACCCGGACGTGCTGTTCATCGGCGTGGAAAAGGTCAAGGACGCGCTGGTGCTGGCCATGGAAAAGGCCGTGGCCATGGAGCTGAAAAACGTCCGGTTTCTGTCTCTGGACGCGGCGGACATCGAAGCCTTTTTTGCCCCGGGGGAGATCGAGCGGATGTATATCAACTTCTGCGACCCCTGGCCGCGAAGCAAAAACGCCAAGCGCCGCCTGACTTACCACACCTTTCTGGAAAAATACCGCCATGTGCTGCGTCCCGGCGGGGAGATTCACTTTAAGACCGACAACGAAAAGCTGTTTGCCTGGTCGCTGGAGGAGTTCGCCGCCTGCGGCCTGGACGTGCGCAATGTGACGGATGACCTGCACGCCAACGGCCCCGTGGGCATCATGACGGGCTACGAGGAAAAATTTTATCAGATGGGCGTCCCCATCCACCGCTGCGAGATCCTTATGCCCGCCCCGGCGCAGGAAGCTGCCGCAGAGGCGTGAGCGTGGCCGAAAAAACTGGGGCTGTGAAGAAAAGGAGAACATCATTTCTCCTCGACTTCACAGCCCCATCAGTATAAGATGATCTGCGACGGCCTGGACATCACCCTCGGCGAGTTTTTCTCTACGCCGGAGTTTGACCGGCTGGAGCAGGAGATCAAATAAGCTCCCAGCGCACTGCGTAGGTTTTTTAGCAAAAAGCAGGACATTCCTTTTCCGTTCCGCGAGGAAACAGAAAAGGAATGTCCTTTTTATACGGCTTCACCCGCCGAGAACGCTGCAAAACCGCAATTTACCAGGTGCGGGAATTCAGTTCTCTGAACTGGGCGACGGTGGTGACATGGGAGTTCAAGCCGCCGTCCACATTGATGATCTGACCCGTCACGTATTTGCTCTCGTCAGAGGCAAAATACACGCACATGTGGCCGATATCCTCCGGGCAGCCGTAGCGGGTCACCATGATGTTGCTGGTAAAAATGTCCTTCAGGGCCTGAGGCACACGGCTTTCATTTTCCGGCGTGACGATCAGTCCGGGTCTGACACAGTTGCAGCGGATGTTCTGCTTGCCATACTGCAGGGCGGTGTACTGGGTGAGCATATCGACGCCGGCCTTTGCACAGGCATAGGCCGTGGAGCCCAGGTCGCCGGCACAGGAGGCCATGGAGCCGATGTTGATAATGGAGCCGCCGTTTTCGTTTTTCTGCAGATAGGGCAGAACGCACTTGGTGGCATAGAAAGTACCGCGCAGGTCGCTCTGGAGAACCGCGTCCCACATTTCCAGCGTCAGCTCGTCCACGCGTCCGTCTTTCAGACCCACATTGGCCGCGTTATTCACCAGAATGTCGATCTTCCCGTACTTTTCAGCGGTGTCGGCAAACAACTGGTCGACGCTCTCCATGGCAGTGATGTCCATGAAATGGTAGGAGGCCTCACCGCCTTCGCTTAAAATGCGCTCAACAACAGCCTGTCCCTTTGCTTCGCGGCGTCCGCAGATCACGACCTTTGCGCCCTCTGCCGCGAACAGTCTGGCGATGCCGATGCCGATCCCACTGGTCGAACCGGTGACAATGGCTACCTTACCCTTAAGTCTGTCCATGATAAACCTCCTTATATGTCCTTTCGTGCAATATTCCGGCAGTCACGCAAGGTGATATACCTATATATATTATACACGAACTGCGGCAGAAAATCAAATTTCTTTTTGCGCCTTTCGGCACAATTCTCCGTGTTCTTCGCACACGCACATCGCGCTTAAGGCACGCTGTGCCGTTTCATGCAGGAATTTACACTCTTTCGACGCTATAAATAGTTTTGAACTTTTATATCAGATTTTTGTATTATGCTGATTCCGGGACAAAAACGGTCAAGGTACCAAATACAGCGTAAAAGTGGGAGCAGGCCCGTAGACCTGCTCCCACTTTTTGGGTAATGCAATAATTATTTGCTCAGACACCGATACAGGAAGGTCACGATTTGATCGCGGGCGCAGTCCTCATCAGGGCTGAAGGTGGTAGCGCTGGTGCCGTTGGTAATGCCGTTCTCCACAGCCCACAGCACCGCATTGTAATAGTATTTCCCGGAAGTCACATCGGTGAAGGGGTTCGATGTACCGGCATCAGGCATACCCTGAGAGCGCCACAGGAAGGCAGCAATCTGTGCGCGGGTGCAATTATCTTCAGGGCTGAAGGTGGTAGCGGAGGTACCCTTGGTAATTCCGTTTTCCACAGCCCACAGCACTGCCGTCTCGTAGTAGCTGCCTTTATCCACATCCTTGAAGGGCATCTCGCGGCTCTGCGGACTCGGGCAACCGGCAGCGCGCCACAGGAAGGTAATGGCCTGCGCACGGGTGCAGGATTCATCAGGGCTGAACGTGGTAGCAGAAGTGCCGTTGGTGATCCCGTTTTCCACTGTCCACAGCACGGCATCGAAGTAGTAAGCATCGGAGGGAACATCCACAAAAGGAATCTCTTTGGTGAAGCCGCACACGGTGCAGGTGTTGCCGCTGAAGGTGTGGTCTCCCTGCTCAAGCTCGACCTCACAAACGGTGCAGGAGCGCCAGTGCCGGTTGCTGTCGTATTCCCACTCGCCGGGGGTATGGCCGGTAGCGGAGATCAGCCAGCTATCCTTTTCGATTTCGGTCGTGCCGTTTTCATCGGAGAAGAACTTGCCGCAGAGGTCGCAAGTCCAATACTCGGAGTTGCCCGCTTCGGTGCAGGTGGGCTGCTTGGCCTCGGTCTTGGTCAGGCTGTGACCCGTGGCTTCGATGACCCAGCTATCCTTCTCGATCTCGTTTTTGCCGTTTTCATCGGAGAAGAACTTTCCGCAAACGGAGCAAGTCCAGTATGCGCTGTTGCCGTCCTCCGTGCAGGTTGGTTCCTTCGCCTCGGTCTTGGTCATGCTGTGCGTCATCGAGGTCTTCACCACGGAAGCGCTGAGCGATTCCGGTCCGAAGGTCTCACCCGCGGCTTTTTCGGCATAGACCGTGAGATTATCCAGGTCGGCGCCGGTTTTCACCGCATAGCCGTGAGCATCGGTTTTCCGGATCTCAAGGGTACCTCCGATGGCGCGG
>JAQYBZ010000083.1 GCA_029003235.1 Bacillota bacterium | reverse complement strand
GCAAGTGCCTCCGTAAAGCCAGAGATAGCTTTCCTGACGTGTGCACCGGCGGGAAAAAGGAATCTCTTTTGCCTGTCGGGCAGTTTTCATAAATATAGCATGGCCGGCGCGAAAAGTAAAGCAGACAAAAGTGCTTTTCCTGCGGCTGCTTCAGAGACGAACGCGCTGCTCCAGCGCCTTTTTGATGCCCTCTGTGACCGCTGTGACGCCGTCAAAATCCACGGCCGGGCGGTAGAGCTGTTCCATGCGGTCATGGAGCGCCTTGGCCTGTGTCAGATAGGAAAGCCCTTCGTTTACAAGGGCAGCCCGGTGGGTCTGGGCGGCCAGGGCGTGTTCCCGCTGCCGGGCGGACAGACGCCGCTCCACCAGCGTGTTGAGATCGCAGACGCAGGCTGCTTCCCTGTGGCAGGGGAAAAGCCGCGATGATGCCACACAGGCCGTATCCTGACCGGGAAACAGCAGGGCAAAGGGAACCTCGGGGTGGAGGGGCTCGTAGCCGGCCAGATGGCTGCCGCCCCAAAGGGTCTGAAGCTGGGGAAAAAGCTGACGGTGCAGGCCGTAGTCATCCAGCAGGGCAAGACGTCTGGTGCAAAGCTGCTCCATGGCGCTGCGGCAGACCCGGATGCCTTTGGGGGTAAAGGCGGCCAGAAAGCGGGGCACCGTCCGGGATTCCTCCTGCTGCTCCGTCTGAGGAACCAGCAGCGCTGCGCAGGTGTTCAGTTCCTGCGGTGTGATCACGGACTGGGCAAGCTGCAGCAATACGTCGGACATGGACTGAGCGCTGCGGAAACAGGCGGTGGCCAGCCCGTACTGGCGGGCGTTTTCTTCCCGCAGAGCAAACAGGGCGTCCTGTACGGGCTTCAGCTTTCGGCTGTCGTAGTAGCGCCCCAGATCCACATATTCGGCGCCACAGGCACACAGAGGCGGCTCCACCACATGGGGTGCGGTGCCGTCCACCAGCGCCAGACCGGCGGCGGGAATAAGCAGACCGTCCAGAGAATCGGGATCGGAGGAACACAGAACCCGCTGGGTGGAAAGCCCCAGACGCTCCGCCTCCTCACCCACGGCCTTCATGAGCGTGGACTTGCCGCAGCCCGCGCCGCCTTTCAGAATCAGGATTCTTTCCAGACGGGGATCCTGAAACAGCGTGTCATAAAAGGAACGGAAGCCCTGCGGCGTGGTGGCGCCGAGAAAACAGACAACGGACATAGAATCACCCCAAGATCAGAAATTTACCGTCTCAAGCCTGTTAGGGCAGAGAGCCGGTTTTTACGCATTATTATATGTCCCGGACGGGCGGAGCGTGCCTGTCCGACTGCCGGAAAAACTGACACCTTTCGCCCATGAAGGGAATAGAATGAACCAAAAGACTGCGACAAGGGGCGGTTTCTATGCCGATATGTGGGATGAATACTCTCTGCCGGGGGCAGCGGGCTACGGTAAGCAGCATACTGCTGGAAGGAACGATGCGGCGCAGGATGCAGGATCTGGGGCTGATTCCGGGTACAGTGGTGGAGTGCCGCATGAAAAGCCCGGCGGGAGATCCGGTGGCCTATGCCCTGCGGGGCACGGTGGTGGCGCTGCGCAACAGGGACGCCGAGCAGATTCTTGTGCGTCCGGAGGCATAGGATGCAGGGACTGCTGCCAAAGAAAAACGACGGGGGACGGGTAATCGCCCTGGCGGGCAACCCCAACGTGGGGAAAAGCACCATTTTCAATGCCCTGACCGGAATGCACCAGCACACGGGCAACTGGCCGGGCAAGACGGTGGCGCTGGCCAGCGGTGCTTACAGCTTCCGGGGGCAGCGCTACATACTGACAGATCTGCCGGGCACCTATTCCCTGCTCAGCCGTTCGCCGGAAGAGGAGGTGGCCGCCGCTTTTGTCCGCAGCGGGCAGGCCGATTGTGTGGTGGTGATCTGCGATGGCACCTGTCTGGAGCGGACGCTGCTGCTGGCACTGCAGATTATGGAGCTGACCGACCGGGTGGTGCTGTGCGTCAATTTAATGGATGAGGTGGCCAGAAGGGGCGTGGAGATAGACGCCCTCTGTCTGGAGCATCAGCTTGGCATCCCGGTGGTGACCACCAGCCTGGGGGACGGCGAGGCGCTGGAGCGGCTCAAAGAGACGGTGCGGGAGGTCTGTGACGGCTTTCTGTGCCCCCATCCCGTGTGCACGCTTGCCCCCGGTGCGGATTTCATGGGCGCCGTTGGGGCGGAATCCGACCGCATTGCCGTAAAATTTGTGCGCCGGGCGGAAGCACTGGCGTCCTCTGCCGCCAGCGGGGGCGGTATCTGCCGCAGGGACGCCCGCCTTGACCGGATCTTTGCCGGGAAGTTTACGGGCTATCCGATTTTGCTGCTGCTTCTGTTCGGCATCTTCTGGCTGACCATACAGGGGGCGAACTATCCCTCGGCACTGCTGCAAAGCGGCTTTGATCGGCTGCTCCTGCTTCTGCGGCGGCTGATGCAGCACGCGCCATGGTGGCTTTCCGGGGTACTGCTGGACGGGGTGTTCGCTACGACCGGGCGGGTCGTTTCCGTCATGCTGCCTCCAATGGCCATCTTTTTTCCG
>JAQYBZ010000082.1 GCA_029003235.1 Bacillota bacterium | reverse complement strand
GGGTCTGGCAAACTGGAAGGATTACTGCTATGATCTGTCCGGCAGCGAAATCTACGGTCAGCTCACCAGCGACGACTACGCACTGAAAGACGGCGACGCCGTTCTGGGCATTGCCTATGTTATCGAGTCCTATGGCCTGATTGTCAACAAGACGCTGCTGGCCAAGGCCGGTTACACCACCGACGACATCCAGTCCTTTGAGGATCTGAAGAAGGTCGCGGAAGACATTACCGCCCGCAAGGATGAGTTGGGTTTCGCAGCTTTCTCCTCCGCCGGCATGGACGGCTCCTCCGACTGGCGCTTCAAGACCCATCTGGCCAACCTGCCCATCTACTTTGAGTATCAGGCTGACGGCATCAACAGCACCGATGCCATCAAGGGCACCTATCTGGACAACTACAAGGCCATCTTTGACCTGTACATCAACAACAGCACCTGCGCTCCCGCTGAACTGTCCGGCAAGACCGGCGACGACAGCCGCAACGAGTTCCTTGCCGGTAAGGCTGTGTTCTTCCAGAACGGTTCCTGGGAGTACAACAACCTCGTGGGCGAGGGTAAGCCCTTCACCGACGACGATCTGACCATGATGCCCATTTACATCGGCGTGGGCGATGAGGCCAATCAGGGTCTGTGCACCGGCACCGAGAACTACTGGTGCGTGAACAAGGATGCCGCTCCCGAGGATATCCAGGCCACTCTGGACTTCATGTACTGGTGCGTCACCTCTGACAAGGGCACGCAGGCTCTCGCCAATGACATGGGCTTCGTGATCCCCTTCAAGAAGGCCGCCGAGTCCCCCAACCTGTTCGTCAAGGTGGACAAGGAGCTGACCGCTGCCGGTAAGACCCCCGTGTCTTGGAACTTCACCACCATGCCCTCTGAGCAGTGGAAGAACGACGTTGGCTCCGCTCTGACCGCCTATGCCGCCGGTACCGGCGACTGGGATGCCGTCAAGACCGCCTTCGTGGACGGCTGGGCCAAGGAAGCCGCTCTGAACGGCTGATCCCTTCTTACACCGTGATTTTCCGGTCGGGTGGGCTGAAACAGGCTCACCCGACCGCCGCACAGCCCCTGCGCTCCTGCGCAGCGGCTGCCTGTGCGCCCCGGCTTACAGGACGCGCAGGCAGCCGGATAATTCAACAAAACCGATATGGAGGTACACGCTTATGCAAAAGAACATCCGCAGATATTGGCCCATTTTCCTGTTGCCTACTCTGGCTGCCTTTCTCATCGGCTTTGTGATCCCGTTTATTCAGGGTCTGTATCTGTCCCTGTGCAAGTTCACCACCATCAACAAAACCACGTTCGTGGGTCTGAGCAACTATGTCAAGGCGTTTCAGGACGAGCAATTCGCACACGCCTTCGGCTTTACCGCTTCCTTCACCGTGGTGTCCACCGTGCTCATCAACGTTATCGCGCTGGGCATTGCCCTTCTGCTGACACGCGGCATCAAGGGCACCACCCCATTCCGCACGGTGTTCTTCATGCCCAACCTCATCGGCGGCATCGTGCTGGGCTATATCTGGCAGATCCTTCTAAACTGCATACTGAGTTTGATGGGCAAGCCGCTGCTGGCTCTGGACTCCACCTCCGGCTATTGGGGTCTGATCATCCTGATGTGCTGGCAGCAGATCGGCTACATGATGATCATATACATTGCCGGCCTGCAATCCATTCCCAATGACTATATCGAGGCGGCCTATATCGATGGTGCCACTCCGTGGCAGACCTTCTGGCGGGTAAAGCTGCCCAATCTGATGCCCAGCATTACGATCTGCCTTTTCCTGACCCTGACCAACTCCTTTAAGCTATTCGACCAGAACCTTGCTCTTACCGCCGGTGAGCCCGCCCATTCTACGGAAATGCTGGCAATGAACATCTACCAGACGTTCTACGCCCGCTCCGGCCCCATGTGGAAGGGAATCGGGCAGGCGAAGGCCGTGCTGTTCTGCATTCTGGTCATCGCCATCTCCAGCCTGCAGCTGAAGTTCACCCGCTCTAAGGAGGTACAGCAGTGATGAAAAAACGCTCTCAAGCCATCAACACCCTCTGGACGGTGATCCTGACGATCCTCAGTCTTGCGTGGGTCTACCCCGTGGTGGTGGTGCTCATCAACTCCTTCAAAAAGGACTCCGCCATTTCCACCAGCACCGCTTTTCAGCTGCCTCCCGCCGACGGCTTTGCCGGGCTGGGCAATTATGCCAACGCAATCCATTCCAAGGGCTTTCTTGCCGCCTTCTTCAACAGCTTTATTATCTCCGTCACCTCTGTGGTGCTGATCCTGGTTTGCTGCTCCATGTGCGCGTGGTTCATCACGCGTGTAAAAACTTGGGCTACAAAGCTGTGCTACTTCCTGTTTGTGTTTTCCATGGTGGTGCCGTTCCAGATGCTGATGTTCACTCTGGCTAATCTGGCGGATAAGGCCAAGCTGAACACTCCGTTCAACATCTGCATCATCTATCTGGGCTTCGGCGCCGGTCTGGCGGTGTTCATGTTCACCGGCTTCGTCAAGTCCATTCCTCTGGAGATCGAGGAGGCCGCCATGATCGACGGCTGCGGCCCTCTCCGCACCTTCTTTCTGGTGGTAATGCCCATGCTGAAGCCTACACTTGTCAGCGTCGGCATACTGGAAACCATGTGGGTGTGGAACGACTACCTGCTGCCGTATCTGGTGCTGGACGGCACAAAATACATGACCATTCCCATTCTGATCCAGTACTTCCGCGGCGGCTTTGGCCGCGTGGAGATGGGTCCCATGATGGCCTGTATCGTCCTGACCATCCTCCCCATTATCATCATCTATATTCTCGGCCAGAAGCACATCATCAAGGGCGTGGCGGCAGGCGCCGTCAAGGGCTGAAACAGTTTATACGCCGGGGGCGGGCACAACGCCCGTCCCCGTATTTTTATCCTATCCAAGAGAGAAGTTGAGTTATGAAACGAAGCAGCGGTATTTTAATGGCAGTCTCCTCCCTGCCCTCCCCCTACGGCATCGGCACCCTGGGCAAGGCGGCCTATGACTTCGTCGATTTTCTGAAGGCAGCCGGTCAGTCCTACTGGCAGATGCTGCCCCTGAACCCCACCAGCTACGGCGACTCCCCCTATCAGAGCTTTTCCGCCTACGCCGGCAACCCCTATTTCATCGACCCGGATATGCTTGTCAAGGATGGGCTGCTGAAAAAATCCGAATGCACCAAATGCGACTGGGGCGGCGACCCCCGCCACGTGGACTACGGCAAGATCTACGAAAGCCGCTTCGCCCTGCTGCACAAGGCCTATAAGCGGGGCTGGGAGCGGGACGCCGACAAGGTGGCCGCCTTTGTGAAGGACAATAGCCGCTGGCTGCCGGACTACGCCCTGTACATGGCCTGCAAGCGGCACTTCGGCATGAAGGCATGGACGGAGTGGGAGGACGAGGACATCCGCCTGCGCAAAAGCGAGGCCGTTCTGGAGAAGTACAGAGCGCTGCTGGCCGATGATGTGCAGTTCTTCACCTACCT
>JAQYBZ010000081.1 GCA_029003235.1 Bacillota bacterium | reverse complement strand
ATCGACGTGGGCATTGACCGCGGCTCTCTGTGTCCCTATGTGATCGAGGTCAACACCTTTCCCGGTACCCGGTTCCACGCCTGGCAGTTGGCGGAAAAGCGGGTACAATACTTCAAATATCTGCTGCAAACCGGCAAAAGCAGCCGGTGAACCGTACAGAAAGAGCGTGCCGCAGGCCAAAAGGTCGGCGGCACGCCCGCTTTTTTTGCTTACTTCTTTACAAAGGACAGGCAGTCCGTGCACTGCTCCATGGTGGGGTTGCTCTCGTGGGTGCCCACCAGAATTTTGTCCAGGCTGCAGTAGTTGGCGCCATCGCAGTGATGGGTACACTGCTGCACGGTACATTCAATGCTCTTGTTTGCTTCATGACAATTCATTTGTTTGTCCTCCTTTTCATGAATATACCCTTATTGTCTCCCGGTTGTTTCGGATTATTGCAGGAAAAATTTTCTTTTTCACAGCCCCCACGCCTGCCGCAGCAGGCCGACGCCCCGGGTAATCTGCCCGTCGGACAGTGCGCCGAAGCCTAAAAGAATCTTTCCCCGAAAGCGCCCGTCCATGGGGCCGATAAAATAGGGGCTGATGGGATACACCGCCACGCCGGCTTCGGCTGCGCGCCGCACCAGTTCTGCCTCGTCCATGCCGTTTCGCACCCGCACCGTCACCTGCGTGCCCGCAGGCTCGCCGATGGGTGTGAGCTGTCCGCAGGCAGACAGCGCCTCCGTCAGCGTCTTGTGCTTCTGTCCATAGACCACCCGCATACGGTTGACATGGCGGGTAAAAAAACCCTGCTGCAGAAAGCTGCGCAGCGTGAGCTGCTCCAGCGTGGACACTCCGGTGGAGAAGCAGTCGTAAGTCCGGCGGTAACGCTCCAGAAGGGGCTGGGGCAGCACCATATAGGCAATCCGCACCGAGGGGGCAAGGACACGGGAAAAGGTGCCCATATAGATCACCCGGCCGTTTTTGTCGGCGCTCTGCAGGGAGGGAAGCGGCTTGCCGCTGTAGCGGAATTCCGAGTCGTAATCATCCTCAATGATATACCTGTCACGGGCGGCACAGCTCCAGTTGAGCAGCTCCACCCGGCGGCTCATGGGCATACGGTAGCCCAGCGGGTACTGGTGGGAGGGCGTGGTATACAGTACGATCTTTCCCGCAGGGGGAAGCTGCTCCACCGGGATGCCGGATTTGTCCGTCTGTACCGGCACCACCGGGTGTCCCGTGCGGGCAAACAGGCGATAAGCCTTGTTGTAGACCGGGTTTTCCACCCCCAGGGCATAATCATTGTCCAGAAGATAGCTCAGCATCCCCAGCAGGGCGTCCGCACCCGCGCCAATGACCATCTGCTCCGGGGCGCAGCGCACGCCTCTGGCGGAAAACAGATAGTCCGCCACGGCCTGACGCAGGCCATAGTCCCCCTGGGGCGGCGTTCTGCGCAGAAGCATAGGATCACTGGCAGCCGCCCGCACCAGACGCTGCCAGACGCTGAAAGGAAATTTTTCCTCGTCGATCCTGCCCGGGTGAAAATCAATGGCGCAGGGCTTCTGTTCCGGCTCAGGCTCCGGACAGAGCGCCGGGGGCTTTTCCGCCACCTGCAGAGTATCGATGGCGCACACATAGTACCCGCTGCGCGGCCGGGCGGCAATATAGCCCTCGGCCAAAAGCTGCTCATAGGCGCCGTTGACCGTACTCAGGCTGACGCCCAACTGGGCAGCCAGCGTGCGCCGGGAGGGCAGTTTGCTCCGGGGCGGGCGCTGGTGGGATAGAATCTCCTCCTTGAGCTGGGCATAGAGCTGCATATACATGGGGCTGCCGGCGCGATCCCCGGAAACGGTCAGCATCTGAGATCACCTGTTTCTTTCTTTTTTATTGTTTTGACCATACCAGTTCTGTTTGCAAAAAGCGCCGCAGGCCGTAAGGAACGCCTGCGGCGCCGGTGTAATTGGTTTCTACCGTTTTTCTTCCCGCACCTCAAGCAGCTTCTGACGCAGCGCCCCCTCGATCTGGCGCAGTTCCGTCTCGGCCTGAGCGCGTTTGGCTTTGCCCTCCTGCTGGATCTGCAGTACCTCATCCAGGGTTCCGATCAGTTGCTCGTTGGTGTGCTTCAGTGTTTCAATGTCCACCACGGCGCGCTCCGATTCTTTGGCAGTCTCCACCGTGGCCATCTTCAACTTGTCCGCATTTTTTCGCAGCAGCTCGTTGGTCATGTCCGTCACGGCGCGCTGCGCCTGCATGGCCTTCTGGGTGTGATCCACGCCCAGCGCCAGCACCATCTGGCTCTTCCACAGGGGGATAGTATTGACGATGGCCGTCTGAATCTTCTCGCTCATGAGGGTGTTGTTGTTCTGCAGCAGACGGATCTGGGGCCCCATCTGAATGGAGATCACTCTGGTCAGCTCCAGATCGTGGAGCTTCTTCTCAAAGCGCTGGCACATGGCGTCATAGTCGTTGGCTCTCTGGGCGTCCTCTGCCAGACCCGACTGCGCCGCCTTTTGGCGCAGCTCCGCCAGCGTCGTGTTGCGCTCCTTGTCCAGCTTCTCCCGGCCTGCCAGAATATACATGGTAAGCTGCTTGTAGTATTCCAGATTCTTTTCATACATCTGATCCAGCACCGCCACGTCCTTCATGAGAATGAGCTGATGCTCCTGCAACTGGCGGGCGATCTTGTCCACGTTGTCGCTGGCCTTGTCATACTTGGCCTTCATGGCTTCGATGCTGCGTCCGGCCTTTTTGAACAATCCCAAAAAGCCCTTCTGCTCCTCGTCGGCGTTAAAGCCGTTGAGCTCCACCACCAGACCGTTGATCATGTCTCCCACTTCGCCCAGATCCTTGGTGCGCACGGCAGAGAGAGCGGCCTCGGAGAAGCCGGCGATGTTCTTCTGGGCGGCGACCCCATATTGCAGTACCACGTTGCTGTCGGTCAGGTCGATTTTTTCGGCAAACTCGTGAACAACCTTCTGTTCCTCCTCCGTCAGGGCGGACAGCTCCGGTCCTGCCTCCGGTGCGGGCTGCTCCTGCCCGGCGGCGGCAATGTCCGTCTGGGGCATCGTCTCCAGCGTGGGCACGGGCGCGGTATCCTGCTGATACGTTGTCTTCGCAGCCGTATCCAGCTCCGGCTCCAGTGTCAGTTCGGGGATCTTGTTTTCCATGGTCGTTTCTCCTCTCATTGTTTGTCAAACGTCATTTGTCCGGCGTTCATGGGTTTTCCATGGTCTGAATCCGGGCGGCCACAGCCGCCGGTCTGTCTTGATGAAATAAGCTATGTTTTTCTTATTTTATACCGGAATGAAGTCTAAGTCAAGATTTCCGGCCTGCTGTCCGGGAATTGACTTGCGGAACATTTGCGGATATAATAAAGTCAAATTGGAACGATCTGCACCAACGGTGCGGTCAAAGGAGGTATTCTTATGGTCAAGGTCGCCCCGTCAATCCTTTCGGCCGATTTCGTCAATCTGGAGCGGGACATCCGTAGTCTGTCACAAACCGGCGCGGACTATGTTCATGTGGATGTGATGGACGGCATCTTTGTTCCCAATATCACCATCGGCATCCCTGTGGTGGAAGCCATCCGCAGGATCACCCCTCTGCCTCTGGACGTCCATCTGATGATCGACCGCCCTGTGCGCTATGTGGGCGCGTTCTGCAAGGCGGGCGCAGACATTCTGACCATTCATGTAGAGGCAGATACCGAGGAAAACAACCTCAGCGCTCTGCGTCAAATCCGTGCCAACGGCGTCAAAGCCGCCGTTTCCGTCAAACCCAACACCCCGGCCGAAGCCGTTCTGCCCTATCTTGGCCTGTGCGACCTGATCCTTGTCATGACCGTAGAGCCGGGCTTCGGCGGCCAGCGCTTCATGGAGGACATGATGCCCAAGCTGAAGACCATCAGCGGCTATCTTGCCGCGCAAAACCCCGGCTGTGAGCTGGAGGTGGACGGCGGCATCAACGCCGAAACCGGCCGCATTTGCCGGGAAAACGGTGCCAATGTACTGGTGGCCGGAAGCGCCTACTTCAAAGCGCCCGATCCCGAGGCGTTCGTCCGCGCCGTCAAGGCCTAGGAAAACCGCTCGGCAAATCCGCAGCGGCGGCAAAGGGGTTCCACGGCTTCATGGCGTTCAAATCCCTCCACCATGGCGCGGGCACGGGGCTTTTGCAGAATCTCTTCCAGCGATTCCTCCAGCAGATTGCCCAGCGCCAGCGTCCCGTTGCTGTCCAGACAGCACGGTACCACCGTGCCGTCCCACAATACGCCGATCTGCCTGCGCAGCCCGTAGCAAGTCCGCTGCGGGCTTTTTTCTTCCCTGTCCGGCTCCGGCCATGCAAAGGTCTCGCCCCATTCCAGAAACAGGCGATCCCGCAGGCGGTAGCCCCGGGTATTTTTGACCCAGGAGCCGGGCAGCAGCGTCTCGATGCGGGAAAGCACCTGTCCGTTGAGCCGGTTCTGCCCGGCCGTCTCCCTGCCGTCCAGATTCCACAGGCGCAGCGTACAGAGGATCCCCGCCTCAGCCGCCTGTTGGGCAAAGGCGCAGCAGTCGGCCAGATAGGTCTCCATGTCCCCCGCCCCGTTGGCCTCAAAGGATTGCAGGGAGATCTGCACCTTGTGCAGCGCGGGCGACGACAGCAGCAGTTTTCCGCACTGCGCCAGCAGCGTCCCATTGGTGGTGAGGATCACCCGGAAGCCCAGCTCCCCGGCGATCTCCAGCAGCAGTGCAAGCCGGGGATGGAGAAGCGGCTCTCCCATGATGTGCAGGCACAGATAATCCGTGTGGGGACGCAGTTTTTCCGCCATCCGGCGAAACGCCTCCGGCTCCATCCAGCCCGGCGCGCGGGTGGTGCCGGGGCAAAAGCTGCAATTCCGGTTGCACATGTTGGTGATTTCCACATAGGCGCGCTGAAACCGCACGGCGCATCCCCCTTTTTTCCGAAATTTCACGTCCGGCAGTCACCGGCGCTTACCACTATACCCGAATCCGCCCTGCGGTGCAAGAAAAACCCAAAAATCTATTGGAAATTTTCCGGGAATATGCTATAGTTTTAATATCTGCGGCAAATTCCGCCGCCAAACAGAGAAAGGAACAGGCTATGAAACGATTGATCAGTACGCTGCTGGCACTGGCCATGGTCGTCGCCCTGTTTGCCGGGCTGAGCATCACCGGCGACGCCGCAAGCTACACCTACAACAAAGGCGTCAAAGGCGCCGTCTGTACGGAACTGAGCAGCGCCGCCAAGAGCTACTACAGCTCCGGCTACGACTGGGACACGCTGTCCAAGCTGACGGGTACCGCCCTGGAGGCAAAGCTGCGCACCAAAATGGCCAGCGGCTACAGCGCCAATTCTTACGACGGCTTGAAGACCCTGTTTAAGTACTCCGACTCCTACAAGGGCAGCTCCAGCAATATGTACTTCTTCTATACCGGCACCTCCGGCAGCAGCAACATGAACCGGGAGCATGTCTGGCCCCGCAGCCAGGGCGATTTTGAATATGAGACCGGCACGGCGGGCGCGGACATTCTGCACCTGCGTCCTTCGGATGCCAACGTCAACTCCGCCCGGAGCAATCTGCCCTACGGCGAAGTCACCGGCGGCGCTTATACCAACGTCTATGCCAAGTCCGGCGCGCTGGGCGGCTACAAAAACGCGGCCTATTTTGAGCCTCTGGACGGCACCAAGGGCGACGTGGCCAGAATCCTGCTCTACGTCTACACCCGCTGGGAGCAGCGCAACCTCACCGACGTCATTGAAAGCACCGATCTGCTGCTCAAATGGTGCGAACAGGATCCGGTGGACGATTTTGAAATGGGCAGAAACGACGTCTGCCAGCAGATCACCAATTCCCGGAACGTCTATGTGGATTATCCGGAATATTGCTGGCTGGTGTTCCACAAGACTGTTCCCACCCATATGAAAACCCCCTCCGGCAAGGGCAACACCTGCTCCAGCCCGGACTACACGGCGGAAGTCACCAAGGCTCCCACCTGCACCACCGCCGGCGTTAAGACCTATACCTGCAAAAACTGCGGCTACAGCTACACGGAGTCCAT
>JAQYBZ010000080.1 GCA_029003235.1 Bacillota bacterium | reverse complement strand
TATCGAAGTTATGGAGGTGTAACTTATGTTGAAAATTGGTTTCCAGTTCTTTGCGCACAAGAAGGGCGGCGGCTCCACCAAGAACGGCCGTGATTCCGAGTCCAAGCGGCTGGGCGTAAAGCGCGCTGACGGTCAGTTCGTTCTGGCCGGCAACATTCTGGTTCGCCAGAGAGGCACACACATCCATCCCGGCAACAACGTGGGTATCGGCAGTGACGACACCCTGTTTGCGCTGATTGACGGCAAGGTCAGATTCGAGCGCATGGGCAAGGATCGCAAGATGTGCTCCGTTTACGCAGAGCAGTAAGACGCTATAAGGAATCCCGAACATATCCGAAATATGTTCGGGATTTTTTTCGGCAGCGCCCCCACAGGCGGCGGCTCCCGCGCAAGGGTCGGGGCGCCGGGCGGCTGCACAGCAGGAAGGATGAGAGACAATGTTTGTTGATAAAGTAAAAATCTTCGTGAAAGCCGGCAACGGCGGCAACGGCGCAGTGGCCTTTCACCGGGAGAAATACGTGGCGGCAGGCGGCCCCGACGGCGGCGACGGCGGCATGGGCGGCAGCGTCATCGTCCGGGCGGACGATAATCTGTCCACACTGATGGACTTCCGCTACCGGCGCAAATACACCGCCCCCAACGGTCAGGACGGTCAGGGCGCCCGCTGTTCGGGAAAACGGGGCGAAAACCTGATCATCCGGGTGCCCAGAGGCACGGTGATCAAGGACGCCGAAACCGGCGCCGTCATGCACGATATGTCCGATTCCGACGACTATGTTCTGTGCAAGGGCGGCCGGGGCGGCTGGGGCAACAAGCACTTTGCCACCCCCACCCGGCAGGTGCCCCGCTTTGCCAAAGCCGGGCTTCCCGGCGAGGAGCACGAGGTGATTCTGGAGCTGAAGCTGCTGGCGGACGTGGGACTGGTGGGCTTCCCCAACGTGGGCAAGTCTACCCTTCTGTCCGTCACCTCCAATGCCCACCCCAAGATCGCCAATTACCATTTCACCACCCTCTACCCCAATCTGGGCGTCATCTATGTGGAGGACGGCGTGTCCTTCGTCATGGCCGACATCCCCGGCATCATTGAGGGCGCTGCGGAGGGCGCCGGTCTGGGGCATGATTTTCTGCGCCACATTGACCGCTGCCGTCTGCTGGTGCATCTGGTGGACGTATCCGGCAGCGAGGGGCGCGACCCGGTGGAGGATTTTGAGAAGATCAACGCCGAGCTGGCAGGCTATTCCACGGAGCTGGCGGCGCGTCCCATGATCGTGGCCGCCAATAAGTGCGATCTGCTGCCCGAGGGCAGCGACAATCTGGAGCGGCTGCGCGCCTGTGCGGCCGAAAAGGGCTGCGAATTTTACGAGCTGTCCGCCGCCACCACCCAGGGCGTCCGTCCGCTGGTGCTGGCCATTGCCCGGCGGCTGAAGGAGCTGCCTCCGGTGACGGTTTACGAGCCGGAATACGTCAAGCCCCTTGCCCAGGCAGGCGGTCTGGAACAGCTTCAGATCCAGCATCTGGGCGACACCTGGATCATCTCCGGCGACTGGCTGGCGCAGCTCATCAACGACATCAATTTCGGAGATTATGAGTCCCGGATGTACTTTGACCGCCAGCTTCGCAAATCCGGCCTGTTCACCCGTCTGGAGGAACTGGGCATTGAGGACGGAGACACGGTAAGCATCTACGACTACGAATTTGACTACGAAAAATAGCACAGCACTGCAAAAGGCCGGGAGGGGTTCCTCCCGGCCTTTGCACATATCACGATGGCCGCAGCCCAAAAGCGGCCGCGGAAAGGGCAAACGCGCTCAGAACAGGCGCTCGCCCGCCACGAATTTTGCGTAATTGTTGCGCTCGTCCGCCAGATAGGCCATACGCTCCAGCCGCTCCTTCACCGTCAGGGGCTGGGGATGCTCCAGACTGCTGTCGTCCAGCACCACGGCGTCCATGGCGTAGCCCGGCCGGAAGCAGCCCACCTTGCCGAAGAAAGCGCCGCCGCCTGCCGTGGCCAGATAGAATGCCTCGTCAAAGGTCAGGGGCTTGACGTTCTCATCCAGCAGCCGCCAGCGCAGTTTGGACGCCTGCACCGCGTGCATGACGGCGCGCAGCATACTCTCATGGCTGCCGCCCGCCACGTCGGTGGCCAGTCCCACGTTCAGTCCCAGCTCCAGATACCTGCTGATGGGCGCCACGCCGGAGGCCAGATTGATATTGGATTCCGGGGAGTGAGCGACAAACACGCCGTTTTTCCGCATCAGCTCCACCTCCTCGTCGGAGGAATGGACACAGTGAGCCATGATGCAGCCGTAGCCGCCGCCGAACATCCCGAACTGGTCGTAGGCGTCGCCGTAGAACCGGGAGGACGGGCAAAGCTCCTGCACCCAGGCGATCTCGCTGTAGTTCTCCGACAAATGGCTCTGTACCGGCAGGGCATACTTCTGCTGCAGGCCGTGCAGCCCCTGCATCAGCTCGTCGGTACACGAGGGAATGAACCGGGGGGTGAGAATGGGCTTGGTATGTTCATAGCGCTCTCTGGTATGGCAGATCCACTGTTCCGTGTCCGCCAGCGCCTGAGGTACGCTCTTTTCGCACAGATAGTCCGGGCTGTTGCGGTTCATATTGACCTTGCCCACATAGGTGTACAGTCCGGCGGCTTCCAGCTTACCCATCAGAAGCTCCGTAGCCGGCACATGGATGGTGCCAAACACCACCGCCCGGGTGGTAACGCTGCGCCGCAGATGGTCGGCAAACTGGGTATACGCCCGGTCGGCGTAGGAAAGCTCCGCATACTTGGCCTCCTCCGGGAAGGTGTGGGTATTGAGCCAATCCAGCAGCTCCATGTCCATGCCCAGCCCCCGGAAAGCAAACTGGGGGGCGTGGATATGCAGATCCGTCATGCCGGGAATGATCAGCCGGTCGCCGAAATCCACCAGCGGCAGGTTTGCATACTGCTCCGGAAGCTGTTCAAACACCCCGGTGATGACGCCGTTTTCGCAGACAAGACAGCCGTTTTCCACCACGCGGATATGC
>JAQYBZ010000079.1 GCA_029003235.1 Bacillota bacterium | reverse complement strand
AGCCTCTCCTTTTTGCAGATGCTCACAGGTCATAATAGGTGCGTTGGGAAATAAAGCGGTCGTTTTTGGACATTTTCTGAATGACCACAAAGGCGGCGGCAAACATGACGGCGATGAACGCCACGAAGATCCAGCCGTAATGCACCGAGTCCATGGTGGCGATATAGTCATAGCAGCCGTGGGCAAAGGCCGCCAGGAAGAAGGACAAAAACCGGCAGGTCTTGGACTGGGAGGCGCAGCCCATGTTGTCGTAGCGCTTGGCCAGACCATACCACGCGCCCATAAACACGCCGAAGCAGGCGTGCCCCGGAATGGCGGTGACGGCGCGCACCACGGCGGTACTGAAGCCGTAGCGGATGACATAGCCGATGTTCTCCCACAGGGCGAAGCCCAGAGAGACGAAGGTGGCGTAGACCACGCCGTCAAACTGGCAGTTAAACGCGGGAGAATTCCAGGTGCGGCGCTTGAGCAGCAGATATTTGAAGCCCTCCTCGGAAAAAGCCACCACCACAAAATACAGCAGCACGTTGTACAAAACCGTATCCTGCCTGACAAAGATGTCCAGCAGGAAGGTGCCCAGCCGCTCGGTCAGCAGCGCCAGACCCGTGGCCAGGATGCCGTAGAGCACCAGAGACACCAGCAGCATGGGCGGCTCCCGCTCCAGCCGGTCGGCACGGTAGACCTTCACCAGCAGAAAAACGGCCGGAAGCACGGCGGCGGCAATGAGAATGGGATTCATCATGGGAACCATGGGGAAAAAGAAAAACATGGCGTTACCTCGATTATTTTTTTCTCTGCGGACAGACGCGCCTGCAAAGAACCGGGGCAGGAACCTCTGCCCCGGCTGTCTGCCCGACCTTCTTACGCCTCAGGCGTCTCTACGTCGGCGTAGTCCTTGAACTCCTCGGCAATGGCGGCTTCCTTTTCTGCCTCGGCCTTGGCTGCCTCGTCGGCTTCCGGATCTGCTTCGGCATCGGGCACGATGTCCTTGCAGCGGCAGGCGGGGCACAGTGCCTTCAGCTTGTCCCGCAGCAGATACAACACGCCTGCAATGGCTGCCAGCGCGCCAATCACGGCAAGCACGGTGGTAAGTTTACTCTTCTTCATAGGGCGTCCCTCCATCTGTATTTTCTCCAGTGTACTACAGTATGCCAAATTTTTCAAGTCCTATACGCGCACAATATAATCCGCTTTCCGGGGCGCGGCTTCCCTGGGTGCTGCGGCGGCATAGCCCAGCAGACAGTGGCCGATGCCGATCCAGTCGCCCTCCACGCCCCACTTTTTTAGCAGGGCTTTTCCGGCCTCGGAGGCAAATTCCTCCCTTGCCCGATGTACCCAACAGGAGCTGACGCCCAGAGAATGGGCGGCCAGCATGAGGTTGCCCATGACCAGCGCACCGTCCTCTACCGCGGTAGGACAGTCCGCTGCAGCCAGCACCACGCACACCGTCTGCGCCCCGTAGAAGGGGCGGGCAGTTTCGTTGCCCAGTACGGCGGCATTCATCCGCTCCAGCAGGCGCACATCCGCCGGATCCTGCAGCACCAGAATCCTGGGGCTTTGCAGGCCTCTGCCGTTGGCTGCGTAGGTGCCCGCCAGCAGGATCTTCTCCAGCTTTTCTTCCTCCACCGGCCGGGAGGAATAGGCTTTGACGCTCCTGCGGCTGAGAATACAATTTATGACATCATTCATGGAAAAAAACTCCTTCCTATAGATAGCCGTAATAGCCCCGTACGGAGACCTCTCCGGCATTTACGGTTTCCAGACTGCCGTCGTCGCGGCGCACAAGCAAAGCGGCGTTTTCGTCAATGTCCAGCGCTGTGGCGGCTCTGATCTCAGCACCGCGCACAAGCTGCACCGCCTTGCCAAGGGTGACGCAGTTTTGCCGGTATTCCTCCAGCCACCGGGCGCGCTCACCGGTCAAAAGCACCCGGCGCAGCTCCGCAAGCTGGCGCACCAGCGCCGCCGCCAGAGCGCTGCGGCACACCGGCCGCCCCGTCTCCGAAGCAATGGAGCCGGCCATCTGCCGAAGCGGTGGGGGAAAGTCCTCCCGGCGCTGGCTGCAGTTGATGCCCACGCCCACCACGGCGTAGTCCGTAAGACCCCTTGTCCCGCTGACGGAAAGCTCCGTGAGGATGCCGCAGATCTTCCGGCTGCCCAGCACCAGATCGTTGACCCATTTGATGCCCGGCTGCACTCCGGCGCACTCCGCCACGGCGCGGCCTGCGGCCACCGCCGTCAGAGCCGTCAGGCACATGAGCTGCCGGGGCGGCGCTTCCGGACGCAGCAGCACCGACAGATAGATACCCGCGCCCTTGGGAGAGGTAAAGTCCCGTCCTCTGCGCCCGCGTCCCTGCAGCTGGCAGTCCGCCAGCACGGCGGTTCCCTCCGGCGCACCGGCTGCGGCCAGTTGCTTCAGGCGGGTGTTGGTGGAATCCACCGTGTCCAGCACCGTCAGATGCTGTGCCCACGGATGCTCTCCCAGCGCCGCCGCCACCTCACGGCCGTATGCTGTCTGTATCTCTGCCATTGCACCCCTCCGGAAATCCGCCGGACGCGCCCCAAATTCCGGACGCGCCGAACATATTTTGGCGTTTTCCCATGGGAAAACGCCCTTTGTGTCAGTTTGGCACACAAGGGGCGGAAAGTCAATCCTTTTTGAAAAAATTTGCCGCCGCCGTGGGCACCAGCACCGCCGTCAGCAGCAGCACCGACGCCAGACACGCAGCGGGGAGATCCCCCTGCTCCTGCACCAGAAGCAGAATATGGACACTCAGCGTCCTGCCCGAGCGCAGAACGCTCCTGGGCAGTCCCAGCACCGTTCCGGCGGTGAGCAGCAGAGCGGCGCTCTCCCCCAGAAGCCTGCCCAGCAGCAGAAGCGTCCGCGCCGTCAGTGCCGAAGCCCCCAGCCGGAGCTGGACAAGAAATTCCGAGGTCTCGTCCAGTCCCAGCGCCAGCGCGGCCTGATGGACGCAGGGGGGCAGCTCGTCAAATACGGCCAGACAGCCCTCTGCCAAAGGCGGCAGGGTCATCAGGCACAGGGTCAGGGCGCCGGAGGCAAGGCTCCAGCCCAGCCCCAGCCGCCGCACGAACAGCCCCAGCCCCAGCAGGGCGTACAGCACCGATGGCAGACAGGCCGCCGTGCGCAGCACCAGCGCCCCCGCGCCGCCGGGTCTGCCGTGCAGCCGCCAGGCGCACAGGATACAAATGGGCAGGCACACGGCGATGGCGAACCCACAGACCCCCAGAGAGCACAGCAGCGCGGAAAAACAGCCCCGTACCTGTCCGGCGCCCAGACTGCCGGCGAACAAGAATCCCAGCAAAGTGGCGCACAGCAGCACCGAAAGGGCGGCGCACAGGCGCAAAAACAGCCTTAACGGGCGCACAGAGCCTCCTTTCCCGCCAGAACGGACAAAGACAGCAGCAGCAGCGCAGCCCCGAAGCCGTAGAGCGCCGCCCGGTGGTCTCCGGCGGCGTAGCCCATTTCCAGCGCGATGCCGGTGCAGAGGGTGCGCACCGGGGCCAGAAGTCCGGCAGGGCCGGTCTCGCTGTTGCCGCAGACCAGCAAAACGGCGGTGGTTTCCCCCAGAAGCCGCAGACCGGCCGTAACGGCGGCGTGTCCCACGGCGCTGCCGCAGTGGGGCAGTGCCAGCCGCAGGGCGGCGCTTTCCCGGGGCAGTCCCAGCGCCAAAGCGGCGGTAAGTACCGGCTGCCCGTCCCGGCGCAGGGCGTCCAGCGTCAGCACGCTCATGGTGGGCAGTCCCACCACGGCCAGCACCAGCGCTGCCGAGAGCAGGCAGCTCCCGCTGCCCCCCAGCAGCCGCTGCACCAGCGGGCACAGCACCCGCAGGCCGTATATTCCCGTGACCACCGTGGGACAGCAGGCCAGCAGAGACACAGCCGCGTGTACCAGCCCCTGTCGGGGACGGCAGAACAGATACAGCGCCGTGCCCACGCCCAAGGGCAGCGCCAGCGCCATGCCCAGCGCCGTGGCGCACAGGGTGCCCAGAAAAAAGCCCATGGCGCCGTAGGCGCCTGCGTCGGGCTGCCACTGAAAGCCCCACATGGACAGACGAAACAGGGCGGGAACGCCCGCCGTCAGCACATAGGCCAGCACCGCCAGCCCGGCGGCCAGTCCCCACAGACTGGCGGCTGCGGTGAGCAGGCGAAAGCTCCGCTCCCTCACGGCGGCAGATAGCCTTGCCGGCGCACAATGCGCTGACCCGCCGGACTGAGGGCAAATTCGATAAAGGGGCAGGACTGCTTTGCCACCAGATCGATGCTGCGCCACAGGGGGTACTCCGGCTGCCAGGGGTAATAGCCGTCCACGGCCAGCACCTTGACTCCCTCAAAGCCCAAAGCGGCGGAATAGTAGCCGATGGCGCCGCTGAGAGAGGCCACGGTGCATTTGACGCTACCGTTGCCGGAGCAGATGGGCGTGCCGCACACCGGGGAAGCCACGGCGGCGTCAAAGGCGGCACGCGTGCCGGAACCGGCCTGCTGAGACACGGTGACGATGGGCGTGCCGTCGGGCCAGCAGGCGGTCCTGCCCTGCCAGATGTCGCGCAGCTGCTGCCGGGTCAGTCCGTCGGCCGCCACCTGGGGGGAGACTACCACGGCAATGGCGTCCCGGGCAATGGGCCAGGCTGTCAGCCCCTGCTCCGTTTCCTCCTCCGTGAGCTTTCGGGAAGCCGCCGCCACCTGGGCCGTGCCGTTGAGCACTGCCTGAAGCCCCGCCGTGGTGCCCACGGCCTGCACCTCTACGTCGGCGCAGGCGTCGGCCAGCGCCTGACACAGCGCCTCGGCGGAGGTGGAGCCTGCCACCGTCACCGGCGAAAGAAGTAGCAGAGCGGAAAGAAACAGAGATAGCAGCTTCATAGAGACCTCCTTGTCTTATCGTATCCTATGAACCTTTACGGCAGGTTCATTCCGGAATTTCATAACTGCTTGCATTTATAAAAAAGCGTGATATATTCAACCACAGGTGAGAAAATGAAAAGAAAACTTTTTTGTGAACTTGGCCCTGTGGCCTATCAAATTTCCGAAATAAAAGAAACGGCGCTGCGCCGGATGCGGGATCTGCGCCACGGTGTGCGCTTTGCCCGCACCCACCAGCAGGAGCCGCTGCCCTGTCTGTGGAAGGGCGACGACAAGATCATCCGCCGTCAGCTCCATGGCGTGGACATGCGTTTGCAGGAAAATAAAGCGGTGAATCTGCGTCTGGCAGGCAGCCGCATCGACGGGCTGATCATCCGCCCCGGAGAGACCTTTTCCTTTTATGAAACCGTGGGCAAAACCACGGCGAAAAAGGGCTATCTGGAGGGACTGGTCATCAGCAACCACGGCGTTACCAGCGGCATCGGCGGCGGCTTGTGCCAGCTCGCCAATCTGATTCACTATATGGTGCTGCATTCTCCGCTGGAGGTAACGGAGCTGCACCATCACACGGACGCCCTGTTCCCCGACTCCGGCCGCAGAGTGCCCTTCGGCACGGGCACCTCCGTATCCTATAAAAAGCTGGATTACCGGTTCTACAACGGCACCGACACGCCGGTACAGCTAAGGGTCTGGCAGGACGAAACCACGCTCTACGGAGAGCTGCGGGGAACGCAGCCCCTGCCGGTACGCTACCGGCTGGAGGAAGAGGACAATCATTTCGCCAAAGACGCCGACGGCTGCTATTACCGCAACAGCCGGGTTTACCGGGTGAGTGAGGACGTGCAGACCGGAGAAGAACTGGCGCGGGAGCTGGTTTTGGCCAATCATTCCAAGGTCATGTACGACTATGA
>JAQYBZ010000078.1 GCA_029003235.1 Bacillota bacterium | reverse complement strand
GTGTCCTTGCCGGTGGGATCCATGGCAGGCTTGAGCAGCAGGTTGGTGCCGTACAGGCTGATCCAGTTGAGCATGATGCCGGAGATAACCACGTTCACATTGCAGTATGCACGCAGCACGCCGCAGATCACGCCGCTGATGGCGCCGGCGATGATGCCCAGGATCAGGCATACATACCATGCCCAATGCAGGATAATGGCACAGTACAGCGCCACGCCAACGCCCAGGCAGTATTGACCGGCAGCGCCGATGTTGAACAGGCCAACCTTATAGGCAAACAGGATGGACAGGGAGCACATGATCAGCGGAGCCGTCTTGGCAAGGGTACTGCCAAAGTATTTCAGCCGGGCAGGTGCGGAGGGATACTTGAAGAAGTTTTTCATGACGTTGATGATTGCTTCCCATGCGCCCTCGGCATTGATAATCAGCAGTGCCAGATAACCAATCAGCAGGCCGAGGATAATACACAGGATAGAGCAAGCAAACGTCTGAAAGCCGTTGTTTCTTAACAGAGATCTGCGTTCACGCATATGCCTACACCTCCATTCTCTTGGCGCCGGCCATGTACAGGCCAAGCTCCTCGACCGTGGTCTGCTTGGGATCGAACTCTCCGACGATCTCGCCTTCGTACATCACAAGGATGCGGTCGGAAAGGCTCATGACCTCGTCCAGTTCCAGAGATACCAGCAGCACAGCCTTGTTTTCGTCGCGCTGCGCTACGATCTGCTTATGGATATGTTCGATGGCGCCCACGTCCAGACCACGGGTAGGCTGGACAGCGATGAGCAGTTCGGGATCTTTATCGATCTCGCGGGCGACAATGGCCTTCTGCTGGTTGCCGCCGGACATACTGCGCGCCCGGGTGATGGGACCCTGTCCGGAACGGACGTCGTACTGCTCAATGAGGCGGTCGGCATATTTCCGGATGTTTTTGCGTTTCAGGAAGCCAGCCTTGTCGGTAAACTCCGGCTCGAAATATCTCTGCAGAACCAGATTGTCCTCCAGCGTGTAGTCCAGTACCAGACCGTGCTTGTGGCGGTCTTCGGGAATGTGGCTCATGCCCATGACGTTGCGCTTACGGATGGGAGATTTGCTGATGTCCGTGCCGCACAAGGAGATCTTGCCGCCCTTGAGAGGCTCCAGACCGGTCAGGCCGTAGACCAGCTCCGTCTGGCCGTTGCCGTCGATGCCCGCGATGCAGACGATCTCGCCCCGGCGAACCTTAAACGAGACATTCTTGACAGCGTTGTTATGATGCGCTTTGGAGGCGACGGTCATGCCCTCAACGTCCAGAACCACATCGGTAGGCTTTGCAGGCTCCTTATGTACCACAAACTCCACGTCTCTGCCCACCATCATGCGGGAGAGTTCTTCCTTTGTGGTGTTGGCCACATCGACGGTGCCAACATATTTGCCCTTACGCAGAACCGTGCAGCGGTCAGCCACCTCCATAATCTCGTTGAGCTTGTGAGAAATGAAGAGGATGGACTTGCCTTCCTTGGCAAGGTTCTTCATGATCTGCATCAGCTCGCTGATTTCCTGCGGTGTCAGCACTGCCGTAGGCTCGTCGAAAATCAGGATCTCATTTTCGCGGTAGAGCATCTTGAGGATCTCAGTACGCTGCTGCATACCCACTGTGATATCCTCGATAATGGCATCGGGGTCGACCTGAAGGCCGTACTTCTCGGACAGGGCAAGAACTTTTTCTCTGGCTTCCGCCTTCTGAAGGAATCCGGCCTTGTTGGGCTCAACGCCCAGAATGATGTTGTCGAGTACAGAGAAGCACTCAACCAGTTTAAAGTGCTGATGCACCATGCCGATGCCGAGTCTGTTGGCGTCATTGGGGTCGTTGATCTGCACGACCTCGCCGTCCTTTTTGATCTGTCCTTCCTCGGGCTTGTACAGGCCAAACAGGACACTCATCAGCGTAGACTTGCCGGCGCCGTTTTCACCAAGGAGCGCATGAATCTCGCCCTTTTTCAGCTGCAGCGTGATGTCATCATTTGCGATAATGCCGGGAAAGCGCTTTGTGATATGCAGCATTTCAATCGCATATTGATTCTCCAAGCTTTGCCACCTCCTGTGTTTAATACATTCCGATTATACTACATATGCCCGCAGATTTCAAACAGAAATTTCAAAGAAAAAGGATTATTTTCAAAAAATTTTGTTCAATCCGCCGAAACGGCTTGAACAGGCCAAAAATACAGGTGCAGGCAGCATTTTGGGGCGCAAAAAAGGAGGGCGGAAATCCGCCCTCCTTGCCGGTTAGGGAAAAATTACTTGATGTTGCCCTGATAGTCAACCGTGATGGCGGTGACAGCAGGCTCACTCTCGGTGTCGTTGGAGACAGTGATGGTGCCGTCGTACATCTGGCCAACCAGAGCGACATAGTCGTCCTGAGTGAAGCCATCGCCCCACTGAGTGCTCTCCAGGGGGAGCTGTACGTAGTTCAAAGTGGGATCGTCAGCAGAGACCAGACCCAGAGTGGTGACCTTGCCGCTGTACTCAGCCCAGTTGTCGTTCACGATCAGCTCTTCCAGCAGGGTGTTGACGGTGGCGCCCAGACCCTTCATAGCGGAGGTAACAGTCATGCCCTCGCCATAAGCGTCGATGATGGGAGCCTGGTCAACGTCAACGCCGATGACCTTGGCGCCTTCTACCTTGGCAGCTGCCTCAGCAGCAGAAGTGTAGATGCCGCCGCCGCAAGCGAACACGCACTGCGTGCCGGCTGCGTACCAGGTGTCCATGTAAGCAGTGATGTCAGCGTCGCCAAAGAACTGGTTGCCGTAGACATACTTCATGTTGACAGTAGTGCCGGTCTCAGCAGCAGCCGCGTCAGCGCCCTGTACGAAGCCGTAGCCGTAACGGACAACGGCGGGAACAGCCATGCCGCCCAGGAAGCCGAGCTCAGTGTAGCCGAGCTTGACAGCAGCGTAGCCAGCCATGTAGCCAGCCAGTTCTTCCTGGTAAACAGCGGAGAACACGTTTGCGGGGTACACATAGGACCAGTCATCGACGGTGCCGGCAGCATCCTGCAGGTCATACTCGCCAACGTCCAGAGCGATGTAGTACACGTCGGGATAGGTCTCAGCGGTCTCAACGATAGCGCCGGCGAAAGCAAAGCCGGGCATCAGCAGGACGTTGTAACCATCGGCAACAGCCTGGTCGATGGAAGCGACACGAGCTTCGGTGGAGTCGTCGGTGGGCTTGTAGTAGGTGAAGTCAACGCCCATGCTCTCGCACCAAGCCTTGCCGGCTTCGTAGGTGGTCTGGTTGAAGGACTCGTCGGTGATGTCACCGTAGTCGGTGATCATAGCGACATGCCAAGCGGAAGTGTCGACTGCGGGAGCAGCCTCGGTGGTCTCTTCCGGAGCAGCAGTGGTGTCTGCCGGAGCAGCCGTGGTGTCTGCGGGAGCAGCGGTAGTGGTGGTCGTGTTGGTGCCGGAGCAGCCCACGAACAGGCAAGCTACCATCGCAACTGCCAGAAGAATTGCTACAAGTTTCTTCATTTGTTTGTATCCTCCATATTTTTTATTATAGTCCATGCCGCAAAGCGACACAGTACCATCAGATGCATTATTGCACATCGTGCATGAAAAATCAAGCAATTATTAAAATTTTGTTAAATATGCCAAATTTACTCTTTCATATCCGCGTTTGAGAAGCTCAGCGGTAGCATTTCACCCAAAGTTCTGACCTCATAGCCATCGTTTTCCTTGCCCATGTAGAGCTTGAAATCCAGGTCGCAGAACTCCCGCATAACCTGACGGCAGACGCCGCAGGGGGGGAACAGCCCGGAGGGCTCCTGCCCGGCCTTGCCGCCTACCACGGCAATGGCCTCGAAGTCCCGCTCTCCGTCATAGACCGCCTTGAAAAAGGCCGTGCGTTCACCGCAGATGGTGGGGCCGTAGGCAGCGTTTTCAATGTTGCAGCCCTGATATACCTTTCCGTCTTTGCACAGCAACGCCGCGCCCACGGAGAAGCCGGAGTAGGGCACATAGGCGTGCGTCCTTGCTTCTTTTGCCAGCTTTAACAGTTCTTCCGGTGTCATATGTAGGCCTCCTTACAGAATCTCGCCCAGAAAGCTCTTGCCTTCGGTCTGCAGCGGAACGCCGAACATGTCGCAGATGGTGGCGGCAATGTTGGCAAAGCAGGTTCTGGTTCCCAGATTGACCGGCTTGATCTTTTTGCCCAGCACCAGCAGAGGGATATACTCTCTGGTATGGTCGGTGGTCGCCGTATAGGCCGGATCGCAGCCGTGATCGGCGGTGATCATGACCACATCGTCGTCGCCCATCTTGTCCAGGAAGCCGGGCAGCCAGGTATCAAACTCCGTCAGAGCGGCGGCATAACCGTCAATATCTCTTCTGTGGCCGTAGAGCATATCAAAGTCCACCAGATTGATAAAGCACAGGCCGTTAAAATCCTTGTCAGCATAGGCCATGGTCTTGTTCAGGCCGTCGGTGTTGCCCTTGGTGTAGATATGCTCCGTGGTGCCGCGGCAGGCGAAGATGTCAAAGATCTTGCCCACGGCGATGGAATCCAGTCCCGCCTCTTTGAAGGCGTCCAGCATGGTCTTCTGGGGCGGCTCCAGAGAGAAGTCGTGACGGTTGGCCGTGCGGGTGTAGTTGCCGTTGCTGCCAATAAAGGGTCTGGCAATGACCCGGCCGACGCCGTGCTTGCCCACCAGAATCTTTCTGGCAATGCGGCAGTATTCGTAGAGCTGCTCCGGAGGAACCACGTCCTCGTGGGCGGCAATCTGGAAGACAGAGTCGGCGGAGGTATAGACGATCAGATCCCCCGTGCGAACGTGCTCGTCACCGAACTCATTGATGACTACGGTGCCGGAATAGGGCTTGTTGGCCAGCACGCCCCGGCCGGTAGCCTCACGGAAAGGCTTGAGGACTTCTTCGGGGAAGCCGTCGGGATAGGTGGGCAGGGGCCGGGGAGAGACAATGCCGGCAATCTCCCAGTGACCGATGGTGGTATCCTTGCCCGCAGAGGATTCGGCCAGCTTGCCGTAGGCGCCGGAGGGCTGCTCCGTGGCGCCCAGGAAGTCCAGACCGTCAATGTTGCCGAGGCCGGCCTTGCGCATATTGGGAATATGCAGCTTGCTGGAGGTCGAGCAGCTTCGCAGGGTGTTGACGCCCACATCACCGAATTTTTCCGAATCCGGCATGGCGCCTGCGCCGCAGGAGTCCAGCACAAACAAAAATACACGCTTCATAGATATATGCTCCTTCTGCCGTTTTGGGGCGCAACAGGGGCGATCTCTCGCCCCTGTATGCCCTATCCGGCTGTTATTTTTCCAGTTTGACCGCCGTTTCCAGCGCGATCTTCATCATTTCCTCGAAGCCCGTCTGGCGCTCGTCGGCGCTGAGGTACTCCTTACGCACCAACTGATCGGAGACCGTGCAGATGCACAGAGCATTCTTGTGGTACCGCGCCGCGTTGAGATACAGGGCGGCGGACTCCATCTCAATGGCCATGATACCCATTTTGCGCCAGTTGGTGTTGGTGTCCAGGGCTGCGGGCAGACCTTCGTCATCACCGTAGAAGCAGTCGGAGGAGAGGATGTTGCCCACATGATAGGTCGCGCCCACCTCTTCGGCGGAGGCCACCGCCGCCCGGAGCATCTCATAGGAGCAGATGGGGGCGAAGCTGCCGGCCAGATGGAACTGGTTTGCCCATGCCGAATCGGTGCTGGCGCCCATGGCCATGACGATGTCCTTCAGGTTGATGTCGGGCTGAATGGCGCCGGCAGAGCCGATGCGCATAATGTTCTGCACGCCGAACGCGTTGTACAGCTCATGGGAATAGATGCCGATGGAGGGCATACCCATACCGGAGGCCATGACGGAGACCCGAACGCCCTTATAGGTGCCGGTGTAGCCCTGCACGCCGCGGACGTTGTTGACAAGGACAGGATTCTCCAGAAAATGTTCCGCAATGTATTTGGAGCGCAGCGGATCGCCCGGCATGAGCACGGTCTGGCCGAAATCGGCAGGTGTAGCCTTAATATGTGGAGTCGGATAATTCATGGTGGTTCCCCTTTCATTCGTATGTTCTGACAGTCAATGGCTGTGTAGCTTGATCTTGCGGTGTTCCTCGATGCTCTTGATGTAGCAGCGGTGGCACATGGCGATGTAGGCATCGTTGCCGCCCAGGAAAATCTGGGAGCCTTCCGTCACCACATAGCCGTCGGCGTCCACTCTGGCGTTGACCGTGGCCTTTGCGCCGCAGTCGCAGATGGTTTTGATCTCCGTAATAGTGTCAGCGATCTCCATGAGCCGCAGACTGCCGGGAAACAGCTTGGTTCGGAAGTCCGTGCGCAGGCCGAAGCACAAAACCGGGAGATTGAAATCGTCCACGATGCTGCGAAGCTGATCGATCTGTTCCGTCGGCAAAAACTGGCACTCGTCCACAATGATCACATCCGCGTTGCGGCGGGAAGCATAAAGCCGGTAGATGTCCGTCTCCGGCCCCACGGTCTCCGCCGAAGCCTCCAGCCCGATGCGGGAGCGGAGCAGGCATTCGCCGTCGCGTTTGTCCGCCGAAGGTTTGATCAGCCATACCCGCAGGTCGTTTTCCTCGTAATTATACTTGGTGATCAGCGCCTGCGCGGTCTTGGAGGAGCCCATGGCTCCATACTTGAAATACAGCTTTGCCATTCTTTCTCTCCTTCCG
>JAQYBZ010000077.1 GCA_029003235.1 Bacillota bacterium | reverse complement strand
AGGCAGCCCGTATGGATGGGGCGCGCCTGATTTTCCGACACGGAAAAAATGGTGCCGGAGATCAGCTCCCGCAGGGCGTTCTGGGGGATCTTCACCCCGTTTTCGTATTCCACGTCCGGCAGCTCCGGGTAATCCTCGGCGGAGGAGGCCATGATATGGAACGAGGACACGCCGCCCCGGATGGAAACCTTCAGGTCTTCCGTGATGGATACGCTCACCGTGTCGTCGGGGAGCTTGCGGATGATGTCAAAAAACAGGCGGGCGGGCATGACACATTCGCCGCCCTCGGCGATCTGCGCCGGAACCTTTACGGTGATGCCCGTTTCCATGTTGTAGCCCGTAAGCAGAAGCTGGGCGCCCGCTTTGAGCAGAATCCCCTCCAGCAGGCCGTTGGCGCTTCTCTGGGCGACGGTGCGGGAGGCCACGGAGATGGCCGCCGCAAGCTGACTTTTTTCACAGGTGAATTTCATACCAAAACCTCTTTTCTGTCTTTCTAAGAGAGAAAGGATAAAATATTTAGTCGTAAAAAGCAGTAGGAAAAAGTTATGTGGAAAACTCCCGTCCGGCCAGTCATATCAAGGCTTTGCCATTCACAGGGGATTGTGGAAAAAAGGCGCTGTTTCCACAGCCTTTTTCTGCCGCCTGCCGCAGAGCAGGGTTTTTCACAGAAAGAAATTCACATTCCACAATGCCTGTGGAAAACCGGAACGTTCTGCGCCCGTCCGCAGATTTGTTCAGCTCCCTGCTAGAGCTTGCTGTTGATGTTGGCCGTAATGTCCCGGATGTTGTCCCGCAGACCCGTGGAGGGATCCTTGAGTCCCTGTTCCACCTTGCGGATGGCGTACAGCACCGTGGTGTGATCCTTGCCGAACTCCTTGCCGATGTCCGGCAGAGAGAGGTTGGTCAGCTTGCGGATCAGATACATGGCGATCTGCCGCGCCTCCGCCGTGCCCTTGTTTTTCAGGGTGCCGCGAATGACGTTTTCCTCGATGGAATAGAACCGGGAGACCTCGGAGATAATGAGCGCCGGCGTGGGCAGGGTCTGGGTCTTGCCCTTGAACATATCCTTGATGGCGCGGGACACGTTGGGCAGATCCAGGGGCATATTGTTCAGATCCCGGTAGGCCTTGATCTTTTTTACCGTGCCCTCAATCTGGCGGATGTTGTTGGTGATGTTTTCGGCGATGAAGTTACACACGTCGTCTGGCAGATCCAGCCCCAGAGAAATGGCCTTGTTGCGGGTAATGGCCATGCGGGTCTCGTAGTCCGGGGCGGTAATGTCGCAGATCAGACCCCACTCAAAGCGGGTTTTCAGTCGATCCTCCAGCAGCGTCATCTCTCCCGGAGAGCGGTCGGAGGTGAGGACGATCTGCTTGTGGTTCTCGTACAGATCGTTGAAGGTGTGGAAAAATTCCTCCTGGGTGGAGTTTTTTCCGGCGATGAACTGAATGTCGTCCATCAAAAACAGATCGGCGCCCCGGTATTTACTGCGGAATTCGATGTTTTTGCCCTCCTGCAGGGCGGTGATCAGCTCGTTGGTAAACTGGTCTCCCTTGATGTAGACGATGTTGAATTCCGGATGGTGCTTGTGGATCTCCGCCGCGATGGCGTAAAGAAGATGGGTCTTGCCCAGTCCCGAGGGGCCGTAGATGAACAGGGGGTTGTAGGCGTCGGCGGGATTGTTGGCCACGGCCACCGCTGCCCCGTGGGCAAACTGGTTGGACGAGCCCACCACGAATTTTTCAAAGGTAAACTGGGGATTGAACTCAAAGAAGGAGGGCTTGCGGTCTTTTTCCCGGAAAGCGGCCAGCTCCTGTTCTCCCAGCACCGTCACCTCAATGTCGGCGTCGAACAGCTCC
Organism: Bacillota bacterium; assembly: GCA_029003235.1. Lineage (GTDB taxonomy): Bacteria > Bacillota > Clostridia > Oscillospirales > Oscillospiraceae > JAFRPC01. The sequence continues at coordinate 6,115 of JAQYBZ010000077.1, read as the reverse complement.
TTCATGGCGTCCTTGATGTAGCCGGTGCAGCGGCGCTCGATGATGTCCTTGCAGAAGGAGGAGGGCGTGTACAGGGTCAGGGTTCTGTCGGTCAGCTCCACCACTTCGGCCTCCTCAAACCAGGTGGAGACCACAGCCGGCGTCAGGCGGTTTTCCATGTGGGACAGAACCTTTGCCCACACATAGGCAGATGAATACATAGGCGCTCCTTTCCCCGAAACCTGTGTCGAAACAGGTAAAAATAGCGCAGTTTAAGCACCTTAATTTTACCATAAAGACCGGAAAAAAACAAGCCCTTTACATTATTAATAAGAAATTGGCCGATTATACACCTTCCGCGTGCAACCGGAGAAAAATTCCCCGGAAAAAAAGAAAAAATTTCTCCGCCAGAGGGGGGCGTCCGTTGCACCCAAAGACCCGGACGGCAGCGGCAGAAACAGGCTTTCTGCACTCCTTACAAACGGCGTCTGCCCAAAAGAAAGGCAGGAGACGGAAAAGACCCGTCTCCTGCCTGCTGTGCCGAAGCAAAACCGATTGATTCTGTTTTTGTATTAGTCCTCCCGATTGCGGTTGTAGGCCACCACCACGCGGCGGTTGGGCTCCACACCCGTGGAGAAGGTGGTCACGTTGGGCACGTCCTGCAGCGTGGCGTGGATCACATGGCGCTCATAGGCGTTCATGGGCTCCAGGGTCATGTTGCGGTTGTACTTGACCACCTTGCCGGCCACCTTTTTTGCCAGGCGCTGAAGGGATTCCTCCCGCTTTGCCCGGTAGTTTTCCGCGTCGATGCTCACCCGGGTGCGCTTGCTCTCGCCCCGGTTGACGGCGTAGTTGGTCAGATGCTGAATGGCGTCCAGAGTCTCCCCTCTGTGGCCGATGAGAATGCCCAGATTTTCGCCGGTCAGCTCCACGCCCACGGTGTCGTCGTCCTTGCGGAAGGCGTGGGGCACGGCGTCAGAGCCCATATGTGCCAGCAGACCCTTTAAGAAGGTCTCCACCTGCGCCTCCATGGTACCCTCCTTGGCGGGAGCGTAGGTTACGGGCGCCTTGGGCTGCTCCGGGGCTTGACGGCGGGTCTTTTCCCGGTTGGGTCTGACCGAAACGGGCTTCTGCTCCGGCTTGGGAGCGGTCTTTTTCTCCTGCTGCGGCGCTTCGGGCTTCTTTTCCAGCCGGGGCGCCTGCTTTTTGGGCTTTCTGGAAGCGGAAGAAAGGGCGGGGGCAGGCTCGGTTCTGGCTGCGGGGGCGGCCACGGGGGTCTCGTCGGGGACCTCGAAGGTCACCTTTACCTTGGCAGGACAGGCGCCGATGCCCAGAAAACCGGTTTTGGCGTTTTCCAGCACTTCCACGGAAACGCTGTCTCTGTCCATGCCCAACTGCTCCAGAGCGGAGGCAATGGCCAGATCGATGCTTTTACCGGTTGCAACGATGCTTTTTTCCATAATTTACTCCTTGTTGTTGTCTTCTTCTTGATCCTTGTCGTAGCGGTCGGCCATGTAGGCTCTGCCGCGGCTGAAGGGACGCTCCGGGTCGCCGGAGAGAGGCTTTTTCCCCTCCTTGGCGGGGGCGTGCTTTGCCAGATAGGCAGCTTCGGCAGCGGCCTTTTCGGCCTTTTGCTTCTGCTGCAATTTTTTCTTGCTGGTATTTTCCACAATGCCGTCGGGGTTGGCCTCCCGGCGCTCCTGACGGATGCGCTCGCGTTCGGCCTCCAGCGCGGCCTCCTCGGCAGCCTTTTGCTGCTTGATGGCGTCCTCTGCGTCATAGACCTTGCGGTAGTGCGTGGTGAGGAAGTAGTCCTGCCCGATGCCCAGAACCGCCTGGGCAATCCAGTACAGGGACATGCCCGCCGGCCACATAAAGCCGAAGACGATGGACATAATGGGCATCATCAGGTTCATGAGCTTGTTGGACTGGGCAGCCTTGGCGGCGGCTTCGTCCTGTTCGCCCTTGTCGTCGGTGATGACCGTGTTGTTGGTCTTCTGGCTGATCCACATGGACAGCCAGTTGAAGCCGCCGGAGATCAGCGGCAGCAGGAACAGACCGATATGGTTCCAGTCCAGGGTCTCGGTCCAGATCTTCCAGTTGGGGATGGAGCTGAGGTCAATGCCCAGGAAGGTGGCGTTGATGGAATGCACAAGGGGCGAGATCTGCTGCAACTGGGGCAGATACTCGGGGATGTGCTTCATGGCCTCAATCTGCCAGTATACATCCTTGGTAAAGACGATGCCCGCCTCGTTGGTAAAGAAGTCCTTGATGGCCGTAATGACCGTCTGGTCATGGACGCCCATGAGCCAGGTAATGGGCTCACGGATGACCTCGTACAGAGGCAGCAGCAGCAGCAGGGGAACGAAGGACCACAGACAGCCGGAGCAGGTGGAAACACCCTCCTCCTTGTAGAGCTTGTTGACCTCCAGTTGGTACTTTTCCTTGTCGTTGGCGTATTTCTTCTCCAGCGCCTTGACCTTGGGCGTCATACGGGACATTTTCAGCATGCTCTTTTTGCTCTTGGCGCTGATGGGAAGCAGGATCAGCTTGACGATCAGGGCGAACAGCAGCAGAGCCACGCCGTAGGAGCCGGTAAACTCGGTCAGAAAATTGAGCAGATACGCAAAGGGGAGCTTGATGTAATAGGCTAAATCCATAAAAAATCCTCCAGCTTTGGGGGGTGCCCGTCAGGGCACAGGGTCAAAGTGATCTCCTTTATTAAAAGGATTGCACCGGAGCAGTCGCTTGAAGGCCAGCCAGCCGCCCTTGCACGCGCCGTATTTTTCGATGGCTTCCAGCGCGTACTGGCTGCAGGTAGGCTCAAAGCGGCACCGGGCGGGGAAGCACGGCGAGATGAATTTCTGGTAAAAACGGATGAGCAGCAAAAACACCTTTTTCAAGAACGTTCGGCCTCCTTCAGCAGCCCGAGCGCCCGGCACTGGCGCAGAAAATCCTCCTGCAGCAGGCCAAAGGCGGCGTTGACAGACCGCCCCCGGGCGACCACCACCAGATCATAGCCGGGCTGAAACAGCCCTTCGTTGCGGCGGTAGACCTCCCGCAGCCTGCGGCGCACCCGGTTGCGCACTACGGCGTGCCCCAGCTTGACCCCGGTGGAAAAGCCAATGCGATTTTTGTCCGTCCCGTTTTTTTTGCAGTAGACCACTACGGTCTTTCCCACGGCGCAGTCGCCCCGGGCAAACAGTCTGCGGAAGATATGATTCTGCTTCAGGGACGTGGTAAACAGCATCGGTGAGTACTCCCCTATTCCGTATATACGGATGGGGCGAACAGACGCGCATCCATCCATTCACCCCTTCATCTCGATCTCAGAGATCGTCCGGCTAAGGTTTTAGGCAGACAGAACAGCTCTGCCCTTGGCACGGCGGCGGGCAAGAACCTTGCGGCCGTTGGCGGTAGCCATTCTCTTTCGGAAGCCGTGAACTTTGGCTCTGTGGCGCTTTTTGGGCTGATAGGTACGCAGCATGGTGTACACCTCCTGTAAAGAATATGCTCAACAGCTGTCTCCAGCCGCAGCGAGTCAATTTGGGCAAAATACCCCCTTAGGGCTTATGCGACAGCTATTATATCCTATTTGAAAGGAAATTGTCAACCAATATTTCGTATTTTTCCGTCTGTGGGGAAAAATAGTGGCACACTCCCGGAAAAACCACAATATCTGGCCGTATCCTCCCTGCCCGATACTTGAAACGGGTCGTAAAAAATGGTACACTAAACTGGGAGGGAGTGCCGGTATGCTTTTCCGGCAATACCATATATAAAAGGAGACATTATGCTGCAATTTCAAACCATCGATTTTTCCATGCGCGGCGCACTGGAGGACATTTTATACCGCCTGCCTGCGCCTGCCTGTGAGTACAGCTTTGCCAATCTGCTGCTGTGGGGACCCCAGCGGGTGGCGGTACAGGACGGCTTTGTGTTCGTTCTGACCCGTCATTCCGGGGCGGACAGCTATCTGTTCCCGGCGGGAACGGGAGACACGGAGCACGCCCTGCGCCTGCTGGCCGCCGATGCGGCGGAGCGCCGGATCCCCCTTTCCATGTACGCCGTCACCGACGACAACAAGGCGCTGCTGGAGCGGCGCTATCCCGACTGCTTCTGCTTCTATGAGGTGCGCAACGGCGCGGACTACGTCTATGACATCCACCGTCTGGCCGACCTCACGGGCAGAAAGCTCCAGGCCAAGCGCAACCACATCCACCGCTTTGAGGACGCCTGCCCCAACTGGCGGACGGAGCCCATTACGGAGCAGAATCTCCCGGACTGCCGCCGGATGGTGAACGACTGGTACCGTCAGCACGAAAAGGCGCATCCCGGCACCAGCTTTTCCGGCGAGGTCAAAGCCATTTCCACGGCTTTTTCCCATTACCGGGAGCTGGGCTTTGACGGACTGCTGCTGACGGACGGCCAAAGGGTTCTGGCCGTGACCATGGGCAACCGCATCCGGGAGGATGCCTTTGACGTGAATTTTGAAAAGGCCTACGGGGACATTCAGGGGGACTATGCCATGATCAACCGGGAGTTTGCCCGGTATCTGCGGCAGAAATATCCCCAGGTGCGCCTGCTCAACCGGGAGGACGACATGGGGCTGGAGGGTCTGCGCAAGGCCAAGCTGTCCTATTATCCCGACGTGCTGCTGCGAAAATGGGTGGCCGTGGGACATCCGGAGCGGCTGCTGTGACGGCGGGGTTCGCCCGGCCGGAGGACGTTCCGGCGCTGAAACGACTGTGGCAGACCTGCTTTGGAGACGATCCGGCCTATATCGGCCTGTATTTTGACCATTTTCCCCCACAGTCCGTGGCCGTCCTGCGCCGGGAGGAAGAAATTCTCTCCATGACCGTCTGCTTTGATGTGACCTATATTTCCGCCGACGGGGACGAGCATCCCGGCGCCTATCTCTACGCCGTGGCCACCGCCCCCGACGCCCGGGGGCAGGGCTGCTGCCGCCGGCTGCTGCGCTGGACGGAAACCGCCCTGAAAAGCCGGGGCTGCCGGTTCACCTGCCTGCGTCCGGCCACCTCCGCGCTTCAGACCATGTACGCCAAACTGGGCTATGCTCCGGCCTTTACCTGCCGCCAGTGGCGCGTACAGGCGGAAACCGCCGCAGACGTGTGCCTGCGCGCCGTGGATGCGGCGCGGTACTTTCAGTTGCGGGAGCTGTTTTTACAGTCGGAATTTCTTTCCTGGCCGCAGAAAACCGTCGCCCATGCCGGAAGCCTCGGGCGGCTGCTGGAGCTGGAAAGCCCCCGGGGTCTGGCCTGCGCCGCCGTGGAGCAGACGCCGGACGGCCCCGTGGTAAAGGAATTTCTGGGGGAGGAGGACTGCCTTCCGGCGCTGGCCGCCGAGCTGGGCGGAAAGCCCCTTTTGGTGCGCGCACCGGGAGCGCAGACCCCCTTTGCCATGGCAAAAACCCTGTGTCCCATGCCCCGGCCGGAAGGCTGGCTGGGCTTTGCATTTGACTGAGTAAAGAACTTTTTGAGAAATGAAGGGAGAACATCCATGCTGAACATCCAACATCTGACCAAGACCTACGGAGAGAAGAAAGCGGTGGACGACCTGTCCCTGCACATCCGGCCGGGAGAGATCTACGGCTTCATCGGCCACAACGGCGCGGGCAAGACCACCACCCTGAAGGCCTGCTGCGGCATCCTGCCCTTTGAGGGGGAGATCACGGTCTGCGGCGTGTCGGTGAAAAAAGACCCCATCGCCGCCAAGCGCCAGCTTGCCTACATACCCGACAACCCCGATCTGTACGAATTCATGACCGGCATCCAGTATCTCAATTTCATCGCCGACGTCTTCGGCGTGGGCAAACAGGAGCGGGAGCAGCGCATTGCCAATCTTGCCGACCAGTTTGACCTCACCGGCGATCTGGCGCAGCCCATTTCCGCCTACAGCCACGGCATGAAGCAGAAGCTGGCGGTCATTGCCGCCCTCCTTCACGAGCCCCGGCTGATTCTGATGGACGAGCCCTTTGTGGGTCTGGATCCCGTGGCCTCCCACCTGCTCAAGACCATGATGCGCCAGCACTGCCAGAAGGGCGGCGCCATCTTCTTCTCCACCCATGTGCTGGAGGTAGCGGAAAAGCTGTGCGACAAGGTAGCCATCATCAAGA
>JAQYBZ010000076.1 GCA_029003235.1 Bacillota bacterium | reverse complement strand
TAATGTCTACTGAATAAACCGCTTTGCGGTTTATTCCTGCGGCTGTTGCCGCAGAATTTCATCAAAAGGACAACTTTTTTCCCTTTTGATGAAATTCAGACATTGTTACAATGCGTATTTCCGCTGGAACGCTGGAGCGTTCCAGCGGAAGGTGCAAGGATTTCGGGCGGTTTTACCCGAAATCCTTGCACTTGAACAAAGCCGCAAGCCTTGAAAGCTATGGCTTTCAAGGCTTGCGGCTTTGTTCAGTACGCATTAACTAACCACCGCTGTGCCCGGGGCTGCGCTGGCTGTCCTCCGGGCGCGCCGCCCGCTGCGAGCAGCGTTGCGCAGGTGTGCCGCGCGCTGTGCGCCGTCAACTCATCCGGCAGCCTCAGCGCCGTCGTGACCGGCGTTCCGGCCCGCGGAGCGAAGCGGCTCAGCCGTGGGCCGCGCTTCAGGTCAGGTCCAGAACGTACCGCGCGCCCTTTTCCGTCTGCTCGTAAGGGCGGAAGCCTACGCTTTCAAAGCATTTTTGAGATCCGGTGTTATACGCGTAAATTTCCTGCACATAAAGCTGCGAATAGCCCAACTGTCTGCCGCGCTCCACCAGAGCGGCGACGACTCTGCGGCCGATGCCCCTGCCGCGATAAGCCGGCTCACCGATGACGATGGGCAGATCGTTCTGCCAGAAGGTCACGTCCCCGATGGGGCGATAGCCGCCGTTTTCCAGAATTTCAATGAAATACAGCTCCCCGGCGTTGGCCAGAAAGGTATACATCCGCGTCAGCTTTTCCTTGGTGTAAGGCTCTTTTTTGCCGTCTACCAGATAGACGAGCGCCGGATCCTGATACCAACGCAGGGCAAATGCATAGGAACCGTCAAATTTTCGCAGACGCAGGCTGTCGTCGATTTGAATCAGCACAGGCTGCACAATACCGGCAATGGCCATCGTGTTTTCCTCCCGGTCTTGATCGATTATTTTTCACCGACGAAAAGCAGATGATTGGACATACCAAGAAATTCCGGCTTTTCGCACAGATACTGGTGGTAACGCAGATACTGGGCATAGTCGGCGTCATTCATGGCGTTGATTCTGTCTGCCATAAGCTCGCTGGCGCCGTCGGAAGCGACCTCGTGCAGAATGTGGATTCCGCCGGCGCGGAGGATGCTGCGGCAGTCGGCCACGGTGCGGAACACAAAGGGAAAATCCCCCAGCTTGAAGGTGTCTTTATCGTACTCTCCGTTGGCGAAGAAATCCGGGCGGTAGGCAAACTCTGTCAAAACAACCATGTCGTTGCAGATAAAGGCAAAAAACAGCCGCCCGCCGGGTTTGCAGACCCGTTTTGCTTCCGCAATGCATTTTTGCTGATCCTCCCACCGGTGCAGGTGGTACAGAGGGCCAAACACCAACACGGCGTCGAAGGATTCGTCGGCGTACCGGCTCAGATCTATCGCGTTTCCCTGGGTCAGTTGGATGGGATCCTCCGGACGGAGCTTGCGCCGAAAAGCACGCAGATTTGCCTGCGTCAGTTCCAGCGCGCAGACTTCATAGCCCTTTCTGGCAAAATACAGGCTGTAATCGCCCGCGCCTGCACCCACGTCCAGAATTCTTCCTTTGGGCGGCAGCTCCTGCTCGATATACCGCACGTTGGTGAGAAACTCTACCCGTGCCGCCCTGGAACGGTTCAGCCGGGTGTCCTCCTGAAATACCTCATAGGTCTTCTCTATCTGCTGTGTTTCGTCTTTGATCTGATAAATTTCCTGCAGATCCATGCCACCGCCTCCCGTACGTTTCCATCTTACCACTGCCGTGTGGTCATTGCAACTGCTTTTTCCGGGGCGGCTGCAATAAAGGCACTGTGCTGCGGGCATACTATCCTGTAACGTAATTTGTTTTGAGGTGATGGTATGAGATCCGTGTGGAGCGAAACGGCAAGATTGCCCTCGTTTGCGCCTTTACAGGGGGACATCCGCACAGATGTGCTGGTTGTCGGCGGCGGCATCGCGGGCATTTTGTGCGCCTATCTGCTGACGCAGGCAGGGGTGGACACGGTGCTGGTGGAGGCCAAAAAGCTGTGCAGCGGCGTTACCGGCAATACAACAGCGAAGATCACTGCCCAGCATGGACTGGTCTACCACAAGCTGCTGCGCCGCTTTGGGGAGGAAAAGACAAAGCAGTATCTGCTTGCCAATCAGGCGGCGCTGGAGCGCTACCGGGAGCTTTGCCAAACCATAGACTGCGATTTTCAGACCCGGGATTCTTTTATCTATTCCAGAGACGACGAGGCGCTTTTGGAGGAAGAACTGGAAGCCCTGCGGCGGCTGGGCTATGGAGCGCAGCTTGCCCGAAAGCTGCCCCTGCCCTTTGATGTGGCGGGCGCGGTGTACTTTCCCAGACAGGCGCAGTTTCATCCGCTGAAATTTCTCTCCGCCGTGGCGGCGGGGCTGCCCATCTACGAGAACACGAAGGTGTTGGAGCTGGCGCCGGGCTGGGCGCGTACCGATCGTGGCGTGATCCGCGCCGAAAAGATCATTGTGGCCACCCATTTCCCCATTCTCAATAAGCACGGCAGTTATTTTCTGAAGCAGTACCAGCAGCGCTCATATGTGCTGGCGCTGGAAAATGCGCCCCAGTTGGACGGCATTTATCTGGATGCGCAGGAGGGCGGCCTTTCTCTGCGCAGCGCCGGTAAGCTGCTGCTGTTGGGCGGCTGCGGACACCGCACGGGAAAACAGACCGGGGGCTGGTCGGCGCTGTCCGGTCTTGCTCACAGGTACTATCCTCAGGCGCGGGAGGTCTGCCGCTGGGCGACGCAGGACTGCATGACCCTCGACGGCGTGCCCTATATCGGCCGGTATTCCAAACGCACGCCCGACCTTTTTGTGGCCACGGGCTTTGGAAAATGGGGCATGACCTCGGCCATGGCGGCAGCCATGGTGCTGACCGATCTGGTGCAGGGCAGGGAAAATCCCTTTGCACCGGTATTTTCCCCTTCCCGGTCGATCTTGCGTCCCCAGCTTGCCCTCAACGGTTTTGAGGCGGTAAAGAATCTGCTGACCCCCGGCAGCCCCCGCTGCCCCCATTTGGGCTGCAAGCTGAAGTGGAACGAGCAGGAGCATAGCTGGGACTGTCCCTGCCATGGCTCCCGCTTCACCACAGATGGGCAGTTGTTGGACAATCCGTCCACCGGAGACATAAAAAAGCGCCCCTCCTGAGGGGCATAGCACAAGGGCGCGGTTCATACGAACTGCGCCCTTGTGCTATGCCGAAAGCATCGGCATCTTTTGCTATTATTCGGGGATTTTGAAATGTAAAAAACCCGGAAGCATTGATAATACAAGGTTTCCGGGAATTATGTCTATACTGGACAAAAAGATGCTTATTTTCGTCCAGGCCGCTTCTGCGGCCCGGCAGGAGTCCGCTGCGAATCTCTGCGTAGCCGAGTTCCCGCAGGGCGGATTCATTCCGGCCGAGGATGTTATATAAAAAGGGAACCCCATGGAATCAAAGATTCCATGGGGATGGTGGAGACTAATGGACTCGAACCATCGACCTCCTGCGTGTGAAGCAGGCGCTCTAACCAGCTGAGCTAAGCCTCCGTGCTGTGTATTATATCATATTCCACAAAAAAATCAAGCAAAACTTTTTATATTTCCAAAGTTGCCGGAAAAAGCTCCGTTCGACGCGCTTATGCGCATTTCGCCGTCCGTCGGCATAGGATGAGCCGGGAGGGAATGAGCATATGTATGTGTATTTTTTTACCTTCAGATCAGTCACCCATGCCCAGCAGGCGGCCAGTACGCTCAATACCGCCGGGATCCCGGTGAGCATTTTGCGCACGCCCAAGGCCATTGCCGTCCACGGGTGCGGCTACAGCGTGCAGGTGCGCACCGGGTTTTACCGCCAGGCAGCAGACGAGCTGACGCGGCATGGAGTGCAATTTCAGAGGATCTTTTGCAGGCTGCCGGACGGCAGCTTTGAGGAAGTGAGCGCGTGATCTATTTTGACAGTGCGGCGACGACGCTCCAGAAGCCTGCGTCCGTCGCCAGACAGACGGCGCATGCCATGTCAGTCATGGCAAGTCCCGGCAGAGGGGGACATGCTGCGGCCATGCGGGCGGCAGACGCCGTGTTTCAGTGCAGACAGTTGGCGGCGGAGCTGTTTGCCGCCCAGCCGGAGCAGGTCTGTTTTACCCTCAACGCCACCCACGGGCTGAACATTGCCATACATTCGCTGGTGCAGCCCGGCGACCGGGTGGTTATCTCCGGCTTTGAGCATAATGCCGTGACGCGTCCTTTATATGCCATCGGCGCGCAGACGGTGGTGGCCGGGACGGAACTCTTCCGACCGCAGACAACGCTGGAGGCCTTCGACCGGGCGGTGACCTCCGACACGGCGGCGGTCATCGTCAACCATGTGTCCAATGTGTTCGGCTATATCCAGCCCATTGAGGAGATAGCCGACCTGTGCCGGGAAAGAAAGGTGCCCCTGATTGTGGATGCGTCCCAGTCCGCAGGAGCTTTGAGCGTGCGCACCGACCGGCTGGGGGCGGCGTTTATTGCTATGCCGGGGCACAAGGGACTTTACGGCCCCCAGGGCACGGGGCTGCTCATCTGCACCCGGCTGCCGAAGCCGCTGATGCAGGGAGGGACGGGCAGCATGTCCGCCATGCAGCAGATGCCGTCGTTTCTGCCTGATCGGGTGGAGGCCGGAACTCCGAATGTACCGGGCATTTGCGGGCTGGGAGAAGGCCTGCGCTATGTGCGGCGCCGGAAGCCGGAGACGATCCTCGCCCATGAACAGGCGCTGAAAAACGTGCTGGTGCGGGAGTTGGCGCCTTTGGCGGGCGTCCGGCTGTTTACCGGCAGTGAGGGGACGCAGAGCGGTGTGCTGTCCTTCTGCATCGACGGGATGGACTGTGAGGAAGCGGCGGCGAAGCTGGCACAGTCGGCAATGGCAGTGCGCGCCGGCCTGCACTGCGCGCCCCTTGCCCACGCCTGCGCGGGGACGCTGGAAAGCGGCACGATCCGCGCCAGTTTCTCCGATTTCAACACGCCGGAGGAATGCCGCCTGTTTGCCCGGCGCGTTCGGGCGCTGCTGACGGAAAAGAGAAGCCGCTGATCGTGGAAAATGTTCATTAAAAGAGAAGCCGCTGTTCGTGGAAAAGGGCTTGATATTCTGCTGGTTTTAGGGTATAATCTATTAAATATTGTATAAGCAGGAGATTGGCTTATGAAAGAAATTGTCAGTTTCTTTAATAATATAGGCAGAACCTTGCCCACAATCACGGTCATAGACATCATTGACATCCTGCTGGTGGCGTTTGTGATCTATGCAGTGATCAACCTGATTCACACCACCAGCGCGGCCAAGATCGCAAAGGCGATCATCCTGCTGCTGCTGCTGACGCTGCTGACAGACCTGGTCAATCTGCATGCGATGAACTACATTCTGGATAAGATTCTGGAGTTGGGCTTTGTGGCGCTGGTCATTGTCTTTCAGCCGGAGCTGCGCCGGATGCTGGAAAAGGTGGGCGGCCGCTCCATAACGGAACTGCTGGTTAAACCCAGCAGCGCCGACGACACGGAAAACGCCATTACCCAGGCGGTGGCGGCCTGCGAGATCATGTCCAACGAGAAGACCGGCGTGCTCATCGTTTTTGAGCGGGATAACTCCCTGGAGCAGATCTGCAAGACCGGCACTACCGTGGACGCGGCGGTCTCTCAGGAGCTGATCCGGAACATTTTCTTCCCCAAAGCGTCCCTGCATGACGGCGCCATGATCATCAGAAACGGCAGGATCGAGGCTGCCGGCTGTGTGCTGCCCCTGTCGGAAAACCGCCATCTAAGCACCGATCTGGGCACCCGCCACCGGGCGGGCGTGGGCATGAGCGAGGCCTCCGATGCGGTGGTGCTCATCGTTTCGGAGGAGACGGGCACCATGTCCGTGGCCATCGGCGGGATGCTCAAACGGCATCTTGCCCCGGAGACGCTGGAGCGGATGCTACGCAAGGAACTGATTCGGGAACAGACCAATCAGGAGAACGTCTTCCGGCGCTTGCTCCGGAAAAAGAAAAAAACAGGAGGCAATGACAATGCAAAAACATAAAATTGCAGCCCTGCTCATTGCCATTCCCACGGCTTTTATCCTGTGGATCTACGTCGTGACCACGGTGACACCGGAGACCACGCAGACCATCTACAACATTCCCGTCACGGTGGAGGGCTCCATCGCGCTGGAAGAGCGTGGGCTGATGGTCACCTCCGATACGGGCAATACGGTAAATCTGGAACTGAGCGGCAGCCGGGTCAGCCTGAGCAAACTGGATGCCGGAAATGTCCGGGTGGCGGTGGACGTGAGCAAGATCACGGAAGCCGGAGACTATACCATGAGCTATAACGTCTATTACCCGGATACGGTGACCGCCAGTGAGATCAACATTCTCCAGCGCACCCCGGAAAAGGTCAGTATCACCGTGAGCAGCGTGGAAACCAAGAGCGTACCGGTCCGCTTCGACTGGGACGGCAAGGTGCAGGACGGCTATCTGTTTGACGCGGAGAATGTGACCATGGACGTGACCGAGATCACTCTGACGGGCCCGGATTACGAGGTAGCGCCTGTGGAGGCCGCCGTTGTGCGCTTCGACGTGAGCAAACTGACGGACACCACGGTGGAGATCTGTGAGTATGAATTGCAGGACGCACAGGGCAACCGGCTGGAGGTGTCGGATCTGACCAAGGTCAGCGCCGAGTCCGTTTCTGTTACCCTGCCCATCCTGCGCTATAAAGATCTGACGCTGCGTGTTACCCTGAAACCCGGCGGCGGCGCCACGGCGGAAAACGCCACCGTGACCCTTGACCCCGACAAGATCCGGGTGACCGGCTCGGAAGCGGTGCTGGAGGAGCTGGACGGCGAATTTGTTGTCGGCGTGATCGATTTGGCAGAGATCGCCTCCGGTGATGCCAAGATCTTCCCCCTGACCCTGCCGGCGGGTGTCAATAACACCAGCGGCGTAGAGCAGGTGGTCGCCACGGTGCGCCTGACCGGACTGGAGAGCAAGGAGATCACCGTCACCAGCGTGGAGGTCATCAACGTGCCCAGCGGCTATGAGGCAGAGGTCACAACAAAGAATATTACCGTCATCCTCCGGGGTGCAAAGAAAGATTTGACGGCGCTGACGGAGGAGAATGTGCATATCACCGTAGATCTGAGCAGCTACAAACAGAGCGGTGCGTTTACGGTTCCTGCGACGGTCACGATAGACGACATCCCCAACGTGGGCGTTGTGGGCAGCATCAACGTGGGCGTCAGCCTCCAGTAGCGTCATGACCCAGCAGGCAACGGTACGGCGAACCTTTGACGATGGCACCGCCGAGCTGACTGTCCGGCGGGACACGGCCTGCGGCGCCTGCCGCGGCGACCACTGCGCCGAGTGTGCCCAGGCACAGCAGCTCACGGTGCGCGCCCGGAATCCCATCGGCGCGGCCGTGGGCGACCGGGTGACCATCCGAACCGACTCCGGCGCGGTGCTGGCTGTGGCGGCGGCGGTGTATCTGCTGCCCATCGGCCTGTTCTTTGCCGGGTATGCCATGGGCGGCGTCCTGGGCGGAGGTCTCGGCTTTCTGGCGGCGCTGCTATTCGCGCTGGTACTCAACCGCCGGGTGAAAAGAAAAGGCGGCCTGTCCTATGAGATCACAGGCTTTGCAGAGGGCTAAGACCCGGCGGCCATAAGACCGTGCCGGGGAAAGGATTGGGCTGGAACGTGTTTGGCTATATCAGACCGCAGCGGGAAGAACTGAAAATAAAGGACTATGAGCTGTACCGGGCAGCCTACTGCGGCCTGTGCAGACGGCTGGGCAAACGCTACGGCCTGCCGGCGCGGTTCTTCGTAAACTATGATATGACCTTTTTGTGGCTGCTGTTGTCCTGCGGCCAGTCTCAGCCCCAGAGGGGGCGGTGCTTTTGCCCGGCCAACCCCCTGTGCAGAAAAGACTGCGTGGAAAACGGGGATGTCATGGACTATGTGGCGGACGTGTGCGTGATCCTGAGCTGGTATAAGCTGCGGGACAACATTGCCGACGAACCGTTTTTTAAGGGGCTGCCTTATCGTCTGGCCTGTGCCGTCACCGGCGGCGCGTTCAAAAAGGCCAAAAGGCGGCAGCCGGAATTTGACAGCGCCGCCGTCCGGCAGCTTAAAAAGCTGGCGCTGCTGGAGAAGGAGCAATGTGCCAGCATCGACCGTACGGCGGACGCCTTTGCCGGTCTGCTTAGCTGCTGCGCCGGATTCTATGAGGCGCCGGAGTACCGCAGGCCGCTGCAGCAGGTGCTGTACCATGTGGGACGCTTTCTGTATCTCACCGACGCGCTGGACGATCTGGAAAAAGATTGCAAAAAGAATCAATACAATCCCCTGCGCTTCCGCTTTGCCCCGCAAAACGGCAGGCTGACCGAAGAGGATCAGCAATACCTTATAAATAGTTTGGAAAATTCCGTCACCCTTTCGGGTGCGGCCTTTGCCCTGCTTCCGGCGCGGTTTGCCCGCTCCCTTTTGGAGAACATCCTCTATCTGGGGATGCCGGCGACACTGAAGCTGGTCTGCACCGGCCAGTTCCACAAACAAAAGAAGATGCGCAAATGAAAGGGAATCATTATGAGAGATCCGTATGAGGTTTTAGGCGTATCCCAGAACGCCTCGGATGAGGAAATCAAAAAGATATACCGGGATCTGGCACGGAAATATCATCCCGACAACTATCAGGACAACCCTCTGGCCGATCTGGCGCAGGAGAAAATGAAGGAGATCAACGAGGCCTACGACACCATCATGAAGTCCCGGAGCGGCAGCCGCAGCGGCGATACCGGTGCAGGCGGCTATGGCGCACAGGGCGGCTATTACGGCCAGAGCGCTTATTCCGGTGCTTCCTCCGATCCGGCCTTTTCTCAGGTGCGCAGCTATATCAACGCCGGGCGTCTGGACGAGGCGGAGCGGATGCTCAACGCCAATATCTCCAACCGCAGCGCTGAGTGGTACTTCCTCCGGGGAGAGATCGCCTATCGCCGGGGCTGGATAGACGAGGCCAGACAAAACTATCAGATTGCCTGCAACATGGCACCCAATAACATGGAGTACCAGCGCGCACTCAGCGTGGTGCGCGGCGGCTCCACACCCTACAGACAGGCCGACTACGGCGCCCAAAGCGACATGGACACAGCCTGCGACATCTGCAACACCCTGCTGTGCCTCAACTGCCTGTGCAACAGCGGAGGCTGCCGGTGAGCCGGGTCGGGAAACTGGCGCTGTCGGCGCTGCTTGTCGCCCTGTCCACGGCGCTGCTGTATGGGGCAAGTCTTTTACCTGCCGCCCAACTTGCGGTGATCGCCGCTGCCGGGCTGCTGCCGGCTGTTGCCGTCATTCACTGCGGTCTGGGCTGGAGCGCCGGGGTCTACGCGGCGTCCTCCATACTGGCGCTGCTTCTGCTGCCGGACAAGCTGGCTGCTCTGTGGTACCTGCTGGTGTTCGGTCATTATGGAATCCTCAAGAGTCTGATCGAGCGTCTGAAGCGTCCCGCCGTGCAGTGGGGGCTGAAGCTGGCTGTGTTTGCGGTAGTCATGGGGCTTATGTATCTGCTCTTCCGCAGTCAATTCCTTGCCGCGCTGCCGGAGTACTCCGTATGGATCCTTTTTGCCGCGCTGCTGGTCTGTTTTGTTTTGTACGACATTGCTTTTTCCGCGCTCATCAGCATTTATAACCGGCGCATTGCGCCCCATATCAACCGCCCGTAAGGAGATGTGATTCTTGGTTAAGAGTATGACTGGCTACGGCCGCGCCGTGGAAACCGTGGACGGCAGAGAGATCACAGTGGAGATCCGTTCCGTCAACAACCGCTATCTGGACTGCTCCGTCAAGCTGCCCAGACTTTATGCCTTTGCCGAGGATGCGCTGAAGCAGCGTGTCCGCCAGAGCGTCAGCCGGGGCAAGGTGGACGTATATGTGACGGTGAACGTGACCCAGAGCAATCATGTGAAGATCTCCCTCAACCGACCTCTGCTGGAAGGGTATCTGCAGGCCATGCGTACGGCGGCGGCAGACTACGGCGTCAAGGACGACATTTCCGTTACGGCGCTGACGTCCATGCCCGATGTGCTGGTGGTGGAAAAGGAAGCCGAGGACGAAAAGCAGATGACCCAGGCGCTTCTGAGCGTGACGGAAAAGGCGTTGGAGGCGTACAACGCCATGCGCCTGACCGAGGGACGCGCACTGGAGGAAGACCTGCGCCGGAAGGGGAAGAACATTCTCGCCCTGGTGGAAAAGGTGGAGCAGAGAAGCCCCATTACCGTGGCCGAATATCGGGCGCGTCTGATCGCCAAAATGGAGGAGGTGCTGGCGTCCACCGCCGTGGACGAGGCGCGGATTCTCACCGAGGCCGCCATTTTTGCGGACAAGATTGCCGTGGACGAGGAGACGGTGCGCCTGCGCAGCCATCTGGCACAGTTGGACACCATGCTGGGCGCCAGGGAGCCTGTGGGCAGAAAGCTGGACTTTTTGATGCAGGAAATGAACCGGGAGGCCAACACCATCGGCTCCAAGGGCAACGACATCCAGCAGGCCAGAACCGTGGTGGACATTAAGGCAGAGCTGGAAAAGATCCGTGAGCAGATACAGAATATCGAATAGGAGCGACATATGAAGCTGATCAACATAGGCTTTGGCAATCTGGTGGCCGCCCAGCGGCTTTTGACCGTCATCAGCCCCGATTCCGCGCCCATTAAGCGCCTGATTCAGGAAGCCCGTGACCGGGGGATGCTCATTGACGCCAGCTACGGCAGAAAGACTCGTTCCGTTCTGATTATGGACACGGATCATGTGATACTCTCCGCCGTACAGCCGGAGACCATTGCCGGCAGACTGACGGAACGGGAGGAAGAACAGAGCGATGAATAAAGGACATCTGATCATCATTTCCGGACCGTCGGGCGTAGGCAAGGGCACGGTCATCAAACGGCTCATGCAGCGCCATGAGCGCCTGCGCTTTTCCGTTTCCGCCACCACCCGGCAGATGCGTCCGGGAGAGGTAGACGGGGTCAACTATTATTTTGTCACCAAAGAGCGTTTTGAACAGATGATCGCCAACGACGAGCTGCTGGAACACGCCTGCTATGTGCAGAACTACTACGGTACGCCGGAAGCGCCTCTGGATGCCATGCTGGAGCAGGGCTACGACGTGCTGGTGGAGGTGGAGGTGCAGGGCGCCCTCCAAATCCGTAAGCGCCGCCCCGAGGCTCTTTTGATCTTTATTGCCGCCCCTTCCTTTGCGGAATTGGAGCGCAGACTGCGCGGCCGCGGCGATACCGCCGAGGACAAAATGCAAAAGCGCCTGCAAACCGCCCGCTGGGAGTATGACATGGCAGCACAATACGATTACATTGTCATCAACGACACCGTAGATGCGGTGACCGATGAAATACTGGCGATTCTCACTGCGGAATCCTGCCGGGCATCCAACCGGATGCAATTCTTAAAGGAGGCAAATGAACATGCTTTATCCCCCGATGTCGGAGCTGCTGAAACACATTGACAGCCGCTACCTGCTGGTAAACGTCGTCGCCCGCCGGGCGAGACAGATCTCCATTGAGGCGGAGACCTTCCATGAGCCCATTTCGGACAAGCCGGTGACCCTGGCCATTCGCGAAGTGGCCGACGGAAAGCTCAGCGCAGAGGTAAAGCCGGGTTACATGGTGTAATTTTGCAAAGGAGGACTTGTCATGATCGCCAGCGTTGCCATTTCGGCGGCTGTCTATGCCATGGACAAGCCCTACGACTACCGGCTGCCGGAGCAGGAACAGATTCTGCCGGGTATGCGGGTGATGGTTCCCTTTGGCCGGGGCAACCGCATGCTGGAGGCCATGGTGCTTGCCCTGCGCCCCGGAGACGGAGAGGAACTTAAACAGATAGCCCGGCGGCTGGACGAAACGCCCGTCATGTCTGAGCCCATGCTCCATCTGGCCGCTTTCCTGCGCCAACGGTATTTCTGCACCTTTTATGACGCCATCAAGGCCATTCTCCCTGCGGGGCTGTGGTTCCGGGTCAAAGATACCTACAGTCTGTGCCCGCTGCCGGACGACTGGCGGGAGCGGGTCAGACGCAGCTCTCTGGCCGCCGATGTGATCGAAGCCCTGCAGGAGCAGGGGGGAAGCTGCGGCGACGACGCGCTGCAAAAGCGCTTTGCCGACCATCAGAAGCTGCAGAACACCCTGCGCTACCTGCTGAGCAAAAAGTATATCACCGCCCAGACGGATCTGCTGCGGCGGGTGGGAGACAAGACCGAAAAAATCGCGGAGCTGGCCGTTTCGGCGGAGGAGGCGCTGGACTATGGTGCCAGTCGGCGCAAAAGCGCTCCCATGCAGGCAGCCGTGCTGGAGCTGCTGGCCACCGTAGGCGCGGTGTGCGTCAAGGAGCTGCTCTACTTCACCGGCGCGTCCATGCCCACGGTGAACCGGCTGGAAAAACAGGGCTATCTGCGCCTGAACCAGCAGCCGGTTCTGCGCCGTACCCAAATCAAGCCCACCCAGGACAACACCGACTATGTCCTCAACGACGAGCAGTCGGCGGTATACGAGGGCATCTGCCGTCGGATGCAGCAGCAAACGCCCGGCGTGGCGCTGCTGTACGGGGTGACAGGAAGCGGGAAAACGGCAGTTTATGTAAACCTGATCCGCCGCTGCCTTCAGGAAAACAAAAGCGCCATGCTGCTGGTGCCGGAGATTGCCCTGACGCCTCAGCTTCTGAGTATTTTTGCCGCCTGCTTCGGAGAGAAGGTGGCGGTACTGCACAGCAGCCTGCGGGTATCGGAGCGCTACGACGAGTGGCGACGCATCCGCAGCGGCGCGGCACGGGTCATTCTCGGCACCCGAAGCGCCGTGTTTGCCCCGGCGCAGGCGCTGGGGCTGATCATTCTGGACGAGGAGCAGGAACACACCTACAAGTCGGAAAACGCGCCCCGTTACCACGCAAGAGAGGTGGCCATCTACCGGGGGGCAAAGGAAAACGCACTGGTGCTTCTCGGTTCTGCCACGCCCAGCGTGGAGAGCATGTACCGCGCCCGGCAGGGAATATACGGCCTGTATACGCTGAAAAACCGCTACAACGGAAAGGCACTGCCCGCCGTGGAGATCGTGGACATGAAGCAGGAACTGCGCGACGGCAACAGCAGTGCCGTCAGCGGCGTTTTGCTGGACGGCATCCGGCAGAATATGGAGCATGGCCAGAAAGCCATTTTGCTTCTCAACCGCCGGGGAGGCAGTCCTCTGACCGTCTGCGTGGACTGCGGCTATGTGCCGGAATGTCCCCGGTGCAGCGTCAATCTGACCTATCACATTGCCAATGGGCGGCTCATGTGCCACCACTGCGGCTATTCTCAGTTTTATTCCCGGCAATGTCCCCAGTGCGGCGGCCACTTCAAGCAGGTGGGCGTCGGCACCCAGCGGGTGCAGCAGGAGCTGGAGGAGCTGCTGCCCGGCGCAAAGATTCTGCGCATGGATTCGGACACGGTTTCGGCGTCCAATCCCCACGAAAAAATTCTCTCCAGCTTTGAAAAAGAAAATATTCCCGTCCTCATCGGCACCCAGATGGTGGCCAAGGGGCTGAACTTCCCCGATGTGACGCTGGTGGGTGTGCTGGATGCGGACGCGGCTCTGTATATGGACAATTACCGTGCCGCCGAGACCGCCTTTTCCCTGATTACCCAGGTTGTGGGACGGGCAGGCCGGGCGGACAAGCCGGGGCGGGCGGTCATTCAGACCATGACGCCCCAAAACGAGGTCATTGTCAGAGCGGCGCAGCAGGATTACGACGGGTTTTACCATACGGAGATCGGCCTGCGGCGGCTGCGGGGCTGCCCGCCCTTCCGCGACCTGATTACCATCGGCTTTTCCGGATTCCCCGAGCGGCAGGTCATGACCTGCGCCGCCAATTTCCGGGACCGGCTTCGGCAGATGCTTGCCCGGCCGGAATACGAAGCCGGGCAGACACAGCTTCTGGGACCCGCGCCGGCGGCCATTACCAAGGTAAACAACCGCTACCGGTACCGCCTGACCCTGTGCTGCGAAAACAGCCGCCCCATGCGGCAGCTCATCGCCTTTTTGCTGTGTCAGTTTGCCAACGACCGGCAAAACCGGAACATCACCGTCTTTGCAGACGTAAACGCATATGATTAGGAGAGTATCATGGCACTGAGAAGAATTATTACCGAGGGAAATCCTACCTTAAAAAAAGTCAGCAGACCCGTAACCAGCTTTGACGAAAAACTGGGCGTGCTCATCGACGACATGAAGCAGACACTGCTGGATGCCAACGGCGTCGGACTTGCCGCGCCCCAGGTGGGTATCCTGCGCCGCGTTGTCGTGGTGGACAACGGCGAGGAGCTTCTGGAGCTGGTCAATCCGGAGATTCTGGAGCAGTCCGGCCAGCAGGACGGCATGGAGGGCTGCCTGAGCGTGCCGGGCAAATACGGCATGGTCAAGCGTCCCAACTATGTGAAGCTCAAAGCCCAGGATCGCGGCGGCCGGTGGCACGAGTATGAGGGGGAGGAACTGACGGCGCGGTGCTTCTGCCATGAACTGGAGCATCTGGACGGCCATCTGTATACGGAGCGCGCTTATCAGATGCTCACAGAGGAAGAAGTGGAGCAGATGATGCAGGAGGACGAGGAGGAAGCATGAGGATCGTTTTTATGGGAACGCCCTCCTTTGCCGCCGCCTGTCTGGAGAAGCTCTCCCAAAGTGAATTTGACATCGTCGGGGTCTATACCAAGCCTGACGTACCCAGAAAACGGGGCATGAAGCTGACTGAGTCCGAGGTCAAGCAGGTAGCGCTGGAAAAGGGCTACCCCATCTATCAGCCGGCCAGCTTCCGGGATGAGGCGGTCTGCGACGAGCTGGCGGCGCTGAAGCCGGATATCATCGCGGTGGTGGCCTATGGGAAGATTCTCCCCCAGCGGGTGCTGGACATCCCCAGATACGGCTGCATCAATATGCACGGCAGCATTCTGCCCCAGCTCCGGGGCGCCGCGCCGGTACAGTGGGCGGTGCTCAACGGATTGGAGCAGACGGGCGTGACCGCCATGTATCTGTCGGCAGGAATGGACGAGGGAGACATCATCGAGATCCGCAAAACACCGGTTTTGGAGACGGACTCCTCCGCAGATCTGATGCAGCGCCTTTCCGGCGTGGCGGCGGAGCTTCTGGTGGACACCGTCCGCAAAATTGCCGACGGCACGGCCACCCGCACGCCGCAGGATTCGTCCAAGGCCACCTATGCGCCCATGCTCACCAAAGAAATGTCCCCCATTGACTGGAGCAGAACGGCGCGGCAGATCGTCTGCCAGATCCACGGTCTCGATCCGTGGCCTGCGGCAACGGCGGAGCTGTGCGGCACCCGGTTTAAGATCTACAACGCCGTGGCCAGCCCGGAAAAAACGGGAAAGCCCTGGGGCACGCCGGTGGCGCTGACCAAACAGGGGCTGCTTGTAGCCTGCGGCGACGGCGGCGTGATCCTCACGGAGCTGCAGGTCAGCGGCGGAAAGCGCATGGCTGCGGTGGATTATTTCCGGGGACATCCCATTTCACTGTAAAAGGAGCCTGCCATGTCAGCAAGGGACACCGCCCTGTCCGCCCTCATTGCCTGCAGGCGGCAGCATGCCTGGTCGGACGGCGTTTTGAAGGAATATACGGCCCGTGACCGGCTGGATCGCCGGGACGCGGCGCTGGCAAGCCGTCTGTGCTACGGCGTACTGCAGAACCGAATGCTGCTGGACGAGTGGCTCAGCCGCTTCGTGAAAGGCAGGCTGCGGGATTTGCAGCCTGTGGTGCTGGATATTCTGCGCCTGGGAGCCTATCAGCTCACCATGATGGACAAGATTCCCCCCTCTGCGGCGGTAAACGAGGCCGTCGGACAGACCAGACGGCTGGCCAACGGCAAGGCGGCAAATCTTGTCAACGCCGTGCTGCGCAATATGGATCGCAGCCGGGTAAAGTTAACACTGCCGGAAGACCTGTCCGTTCGCTACAGCCATCCGCCCCAGTTGGTGGCGCTGCTGGCGGAAAGCCTGCCGCCGGAAAAGCTGGAGCCGTTTCTCGCCTGTGACAATCAGGCGCCGGCCACCTATGTGCAGGTCAACACTCTGCGCGCCACGGAAGCGGCAGTGTGCAGTGCGCTGGAGCATGAGGGCTATCAGTGCCGCTCCCATCTGTGGATGGCCGATTGCCTGCAGATCATGGGCGGCAGCATCGACCAGAGCCGTCCCTTTGCGGAAGGCCAGGTCTATGCACAGGATCCGGCGGCAAAGCTGGCAGCGCTGTGCGCCGGGCTGGAACCGGGGATGCGGGTGCTGGACTGCTGCAGCGCGCCGGGAGGCAAGAGCTTTGCCGCAGCCATTGCCATGGAGGACAAGGGACAGATCGTCTCCTGCGACATCCATCCCCATAAGATCGCCCTCATTGAAAAGGGCGCGCGGCGGCTGGGGCTGCAGTGTATCCGTCCCATGCTGGCCGACGCCACCCAATACCGCCCCGACTGGGCGGCTGCTTTTGACGTGGTGCTGGCGGACGCCCCCTGTTCCGGTCTGGGCGTCATCCGCAAGAAACCGGACATTCGCTACCGGGAGCTGTCTCAGACCGAGGCGCTGCCGGCGCTTCAGAAAAAGATTCTGGACAATCAGGCGCGCTATGTGCGCCCCGGCGGCACGCTGATGTACAGCACCTGTACGGTGCTGCGCCGGGAGAACGAGGCCGTGGCGGAGGCGTTTTTGCAGACCCATCCGGACTTTACGCCCGCGCCCCTTGCTCTGCCGGCATCCATGGAGGAGGATCAGTGCGGCAGAAAGACCCTGCTGCCCTGTGACGATGACGCGGACGGATTTTTTCTGTGCAGATTCAGGAGGAAACTGTGAAGCAGGACATGAAATCCATGACCCGGCCGGAGCTGGAGCAGGCGCTGACGGCGCTGGGCGAGCCCCGCTTCCGCGCTGGACAGATTTTCGGGTGGCTCTACCGGGGCGTCACCGATTTTTCCCAGATGACCAATCTGCCCAACTCCCTGCGGGAAAAGCTGGATGGGCAGTTTACCATTACGGTTCCCACGGTGGTGCGCCGACAGGAATCAAAAAAAGATGGAACGATCAAGTATTTGTGGCGTCTGACGGACGGGAACTGTGTGGAAACCGTTCTCATGCGCTATCACTACGGAAATACAGTGTGCATCTCCTCCGAGGTGGGCTGTCCCATGGGCTGTGCCTTCTGCGCGTCCACCATCGGCGGTCTGGTGCGGCGGCTGAAGCCGTCGGAAATGCTGGACGAGGTGCTGTTTACCCAGTTGGATTCCGGGCAGAAGATTTCCCACATCGTCCTCATGGGCATAGGGGAACCTTTGGATAATTATGATACGGTGCTGCGGTTTTTACAGCTTGTCAACGACCCGGAGGGACTGAACATCGGTATGCGCCATATCAGCCTGTCAACCTGCGGGCTGGTGGAGCGCATCAACGAGCTGGCGCAGCAGAAGCTGCAACTGACCCTTTCCGTCTCACTGCACGCGCCGACGGACCAGATCCGCAGCCGGATCATGCCGGTGAACCGGCGCTATCCCATTGCAGAGCTTCTGCAGGCCTGCCGGAATTATTTCGCGGTTACGGGAAGACGGATCTCCTTTGAATATGCCATGATCGACGGAGTAAACGACTCCGAGGAAATGGCGCTGCTGCTGGCAAAGCGGCTGCGGGGCATTGCCGCCCATGTGAATCTTATCCCCCTCAACCGGGTGGAGGAAAGCCCGCTGCGACCCAGCAGCCGGGCGGCAGTGGCAAAATTTCAGGCGATTTTGGAAGAACAGGGGATTCCCACTACGGTACGCAGGACGTTGGGCGGCGACATCGACGCCTCCTGCGGGCAATTGAGGAGGAACTATCAGAACAGTTGAAAGGAGTGCAGAAATGAGATTCTGGGGACTGACGGATCCGGGCAATGTCCGGGCGCAGAATCAGGACTACTACCTGATCGAGCGGCTGGGAAAAACGAGCATGGTGGCCGTGGTCTGCGACGGCATGGGCGGCGCAAAGTCCGGCAATGTGGCCAGCAAGATCGCCGCGGAAGCATTCCTGAGCGAGGTCGACCGTGCAATCAAGCCGGATATGCCCGTGGAAAAGGCGGAGAGCGCCCTGCGGGAAGCCGTGCTCATCGCCAACGCTGCTGTGTATGAAAACGCCCAGCTCAGCGAGGAAATGAACGGCATGGGCACTACGCTGGTGGCGGCACTGGTGCTGGGAAAAACCGGCATCATCGTCAACGTGGGCGACAGCCGCGCCTATCTGCTGAACCAGAGCGGCGTGCAGTGCATCACCACCGACCATTCCTTTGTGGAAATGATGGTGCAGCGGGGAGAGCTTTCCCGGGAGCAGGCCAAATCCTATCCCGGCAAGAATCTGATCACCCGCGCCGTGGGCACCGAAGAGACGGTGCAGGCCGATGTGTTCCGCATTCCCCTGCAGAGCGGGGATAACCTGCTGCTTTGTTCCGACGGCCTGTCCAATCTCCTTGCCGATCAGGAGCTGCTCTTTGAAGTGGTTCACGGCGCCAGGAAAGAGGACTGCTGCAGCAGGCTGCTGGAGATTGCAAAAAAACGGGGCGCGCCGGACAACGTGACTTCCGTGCTGATCTCATTTTCCTGATTCATATTGGATAAACCCATTGGTGGAAAGGAGCCAATTATATGGAGGACAAATACATAGGCAGGCTGCTGGACGGCCGCTATGAAATTTTGGAGGTCATCGGCGTCGGCGGCATGGCGGTCGTGTATAAGGCCATGTGTCACCGACTCAACCGGCCGGTGGCCATCAAGATACTCAAGGACGAATATTCCCGGGACGAGGAGTTCCGCAGACGTTTCCACGCCGAGTCTCAGGCCGTGGCCATGATGTCCCACACCAACATCGTCAACGTCTACGACGTGTCCAGAAGCGAGGGCGTGGACTATATCGTCATGGAGCTGATCGACGGCATCACGCTCAAGCAGTATATGGAAAAGAAAGGCGTACTCAGTTGGAGAGAGACCCTGCATTTTTCCATGCAGATTGCCAAGGCGCTGGAACACGCCCACAGCCGGGGCATCATTCACCGGGATATTAAGCCCCATAACATTATGATCCTCAAGGACGGCAGCGTAAAGGTGGCCGACTTTGGCATCGCCCGGGTGGCTTCGGCGCAGAATACGCTGACCAAGGAGGCTCTTGGCTCCGTTCACTATATTTCCCCGGAGCAGGCCAAGGGTGGCCGGGTGGACAACCGTACCGACCTGTACTCTCTGGGCGTGGTCATGTACCAGATGCTCACGGGCAGACCGCCCTATGACGGCGATACGCCGGTCTCTGTAGCCATTCAGCACATTAACGGCACGCCTCTGCAGCCCACCCTGCTCAACAGCAACATTCCCGTGGGTCTGGAGCAGATCACCATGCACGCCATGTGCGCGGATCTCAACGCCCGCTATGCTTCCGCCAGCGATATGCTGCGGGATATGGAGGAATTCCGCAAAAATCCCTCCATTCGCTTTACTTTCGGCCCCGAAGGAGAGACGGTGCGCACCGTGCCCACAGCGCCGGTGCGCCAGCCGGTGCAGGAGCGTCAGCCCGTGCGCCAGCGCAGACAGGATTACGAGGCGGACGACCGGGAGGAAAAGGGCAAGCGCACGCTGATCATCGTGGTGGCCATTTGCGCCGTGCTGGCAGTGTTCGGCATCGGCTATCTCATCGTCAGCGCCCTGTCCGGCGGCGGCGGCACGGAGCAGACGGATGTTACCGATCCCGTGGTGCCCCAGCTCGTCGGCTCCATCTGGGACGAGGTAGACCTTTCTCAGTATCCCGATCTGGAGTTCAAGCCCTCCTATGAGAACAACGACGAATACCCCGAGGGTGTGGTATTCTATCAGTCCGTGGAGGCCGGCAAGACCGTCAAGCCCGGCCGCATCATCGACGTGACCATTTCCCTCGGAGAGCAGACCGACACCATGCCGGAGCTGAAAAAGAAATCCAAAGACTATGCCACCAGTTATCTGCGCGCCCTTGAACTGAATCTGAAGGTACTGACGGAAGAGGAATTCAGCGAGGACGTGGACGAGGGCTATGTGACCCGCACGGATCCCGCCGCCGGGGAGACGTTGAAGGACGGCCAGATTGTCACGGTCTATGTCAGCAAGGGATCCGAGGAGAAGAAGACCAAGGTGCCCTATGTGGTGGGCAGTTCTCTGGACAGTGCCAAGCGGGCGTTGGAAAATGCCAAGCTCACCTACTCGGTCAGCGAGACCTACAGCACCACCGTATCCGCCGGACAGGTAATTTCCCAGTCCATTCCCGCCAATACCGAAGTGGCGGAGAATACGGAAGTGGCGCTGGTGGTGTCCAAGGGCAAGCAGAGCGTTACCATGCCGTCCGTTGAGGGCTATGACGTGGGCGCGGCCACGGATGTGCTGCGCAATCTTGGCCTGAAGGTCAATACCGAGACTGCCTACAGCAGCACCGTGCCCGAAGGACAGGTCATCAGCCAGAGCCACAAGCAGGGCACCCAGCTTGAACCCGACACCACGGTGACTCTGACGGTTTCTCTCGGGCCGGAGCCTGCGCCCTCTGTCCCTGAAACCACCGAGGCGCCTCCCGTGCCAGATACGCCTTAGGACGGCAAAGACCCATGGCAGATACACAGACGGGAAAAATCATAAAAGCCCTCAGCGGCTTCTACTATGTCAAAACGGAAGACCAGACCGTAGAGTGCCGCGCCCGGGGCAAACTTCGCCGAGAGGACGCCAGCCCTCTGGTGGGGGATACGGTCAGCTTCTCCGTGCAGAACGGCAAGGGGATGGTGGAAGCCGTACTGCCACGGCGCAACTGCTTTGTGCGCCCGGCGGTGAGCAATCTGGACGCGCTGGTGATCTTTGCCTCCGAGAGCATTCCGGTGACGGAGCCGTTTCTCATCGACCGGGTGGCCGCCATTGCGGGCAGTCAGAATGTGCCGGTGATCTTATGTGTCAACAAGAGCGATCTGCACTCCGGCCAGTCGCTGGCGGGCATCTACCGCAGGGCGGGCTTTGACGTGGTGATTACCAGCGCGGAAACGGGGCAGGGCATCGATACTCTGCACGACCTGATCTCCGGCAAGACCGTGGCCTTTACGGGCAATTCCGGCGTGGGTAAAAGCTCCGTCCTCAACTGCCTGTGTCCCCGCCTTGGCCTGAAAACTGCGGATGTGTCCGAAAAGCTGGGCAGAGGCCGCCATACCACCCGTCATGTGGAGCTGTATCCCATCGACGAGAGAACCTATGTCATGGATACGCCGGGCTTTTCCTCCTTTGACGCGGAGAAAATGGCGCTGGTGGACAAGGAGCATCTGCAATACGCCTTTCCCGATTTTGCACCCTATCTGGGCAAGTGCCAGTTTCGGGACTGCGCTCATCTGAAAGAGCCGGGCTGTGCCGTGCTGGCGGCGCTGGAGGAGGGCAGGGTGGAAAAAACCCGCTATGAGAGCTATGCAAGACTCTACGAGCAGGCGCGCCAGATCAAGGTCTGGGAGCAAAAACGCCCGGAATAAACGCTTTTGTTTCCAAAACAGAGAAAATACACACCCGCCTCCCGCATATGCTGTTGCGGGAGGCGATTTTTATATGTGCAGGCGATTTTTCCACATCGGGCTGGCGGTTTTGTCCTTCGGCGCGGGGTTTCTCATCTCAGCGCTGATCCCGTCGTGCTGGCTCACGGCGCTGGTGGGACTGGCGCTGATTGCCGTGGGGCTGTTTTTGATCCGAAAGAGATGACTGCGGCATCGGCTCGGTTCTTCGCAGGAACTGTGCCACCGGACAAATTGTTCGCCGGATTTCAAATAAATCATAGTATAAAGTTGTCCCACGCCGCGTATATATGCAACAGAAAATACAAGGAGTGGATGCAATGGAGCTGACCTTTCATGACGCGCCGCTGCAATATTTGCAGGAACTGGCGTGGGATACGGTTTATCAGGAGGAGACTGCGGAGGTGATCGTGCCCGACAGTATGCCCGATATGGGGCGTATTGTGGATTGCTGCGGCACGGTCATGATACGCAGCAAGGAGTGGAACGGGAATACGGCGGTGATCTCCGGCGCAGTGCAGGCGGCCGCCCTGTATATCCCGGAGGGCGGCGGCGAGCTGAGCCGCGTGGAAGCCTATCTGCCCTTTACCCTGCGCCGGGAGATCGGGGAGCAGGAGGCCGGCGGCTCGCTGCTGTGCGACTGCTGGCTCAGAAGCCTGGACGCGCGGATGCTCAATTCCCGGAAGGTTCTGGTGCGCGCCAATCCGGGCTTCCGCATCCTTGCCCTGTGCCCGAAAGAGCAGATGCTTGCCCAGCCTGACAATCTGCCGGAGCAGATCCAGTTGCGGCAGAACACCTACACCATGCTTCTGCCCGTGTGCTGCGGGGAAAAGAGCTTTCCCATCAACGACGAGCTGACGCTGCCGGAATCTGCCCCCGGCGTGGACAAAATTCTCAAATCCACATTCTCAGTGGCCATTGAGGAGTCCAAAATGGTGGGCGCCAAGGCGGTGTTCAAGGGAGAGATCTGCCTGCATCTGCTCTATCAAAGCGCCGATGGGACGCTGCATACTTACAACGGGCAGATGCCTTTCTCTCAATATGCCGAGATGGAGCGGGAGTCAGAAAACGGGGAAGCCTGGGTACTGACCGCTATCAACGATGCCGAGGTGGATACGGACGGCCAGATCGACAGCCACCGTCTGCTGCTGACCATGACCCTTCTGGCGCAGATCTGCGTCATCGACCCGGTGCAGGTGACGCTGGCAGAGGACGCCTACGCCCTGTCCGGAAATTTTGAGCCCCAGTGGCAGAAATGCGCTCTGCGCGCCCGTCTGGATCAGCAGCGGCTCCACGCCAACGGGGAGTGGACGGTCGGAGTGGAGGCCTCTCAGGTGCTGGACACCCAGGTTTTGCTGGACAGACCCGCCGTGCGCCGGGACGGCGAGAGCCTTTGGGCGGTGGCGGGAGCCAACGTGTCCCTGCTCTACTACGACCCGGACGGACAGCTCCAGGGCAAGAGCCTGCGGGCAGAGGTCTCCTGCAACACCAAGCTGGCCGAATCCGGCCTGTGCCGGGCGGACGCTCAGCCCGCGCAGGCGCCTGCGGCCGATGTGCGGGGCGGCGAAGCTGTGGTGCAGATGCCCGTGGACTTCTGCCTCAGCTCCTATGCGGCCAAGGAGTGGCAAAACCTCAGCGGCGGTGAGTATACCCCTGATGCCCAGCGCCAGCGCCGCCCCTCCGTGGTGGTTTGCCGGGCAAAGGATGAATCCCTGTGGAACTTGGCCAAGCGCAACCGTACCACCGTGGCTGCCATTCAGGCGGCCAACGCGCTGCGCGGAGATGCGGCACAGGAGGGGGAGCTTCTGCTCATTCCGCTGAAATAGCAGTAGCATTGGACAGCCTATGGGTCTGCCGCCTGCGCTTGTGGGCGGCAGACCGTTTCTTTTCCGGAAAACCCGGCGCATATGTCTCGTCCGTCCCTCATAGGATGATAACACAAGCTATGGAAAAATGGAGGAATGGCAATGGCTATCAGTGAGCAGACCCTATACGCCGATATTGCCCGGCGAACCGGCGGCAACATTTATCTGGGCGTCACCGGCCCGGTGCGCACGGGGAAATCCACCTTTATCAAACGGGTCATGGAGGAGCTGGTGATTCCCAACATCGATGACGACTACCAGCGCGAACGCGCCAAAGATGAGTTGCCCCAGAGCGGCTCCGGCAAGACCATCATGACGGCGGAGCCGAAGTTCGTGCCGGAGGAGGCGGTGGAGATCTCTCCTGACGGCACAGCCAGACTGGCGGTGCGCCTCATCGACTGTGTGGGCTACATGGTGCCCGGCGCCGTGGGAGCCACGGAGGACGGCCAGCCCCGCATGGTGACAACGCCATGGTTCGACTATGAGATCCCCATGACCCAGGCGGCGGAGCTGGGAACCAAAAAGGTCATGGAGGATCACAGCACCGTTGGCATCGTCATTACCACCGACGGCACGGTGACGGACATCGACCGGGCGGACTATGTGGAGGCGGAAAAGCGCGCCATTGAGGATATGCAGGCTACGGGCAAGCCCTTTCTGGTGCTGGTCAATTCCACCCAGCCCGGGGCGGAACCGGCGCAGGCACTGGCACAGGAGCTGCGCGACACCTACGGCGTGAGCTGTATGGCCGTGGACTGCCTGACCATGGACGTGGCAAAGATGAAGCAGATCCTCAAGGCGCTGCTCTTTGAATTTCCGGTGACGGAGCTGCAGTTCTATCTGCCGGGCTGGCTGGAGGCGCTGGAGGTGGATCACCGGCTGAAAGCCAGCCTGTACGAGGCCATGCGCCGCAGCGCCGGGGAGATCTCCCGCATCGCCCAGGCCGAGCCGGCCATCCGGGACATCTGCCAGTTGGAGCAGGTGAGCGATTACACCATGCTGTCCATTGATCTGGGCAGCGGCGTGGTCTGCTGCCGGCTGGATTTCCCAGACACGCTGTTCTATCAGGTGCTGGGCGAAAAGTCCGGCTTTGAGATTCAGGACGACGGCGACCTGATGCGCCTTTTGTCGGAGTTTTCCGGGGTCAAGAAGGAGTACGACCGTATTTCTGCCGCCCTGGAAGAGGTGCGCGCCACGGGCTACGGCATCGTCATGCCCAGCGCCGAGGAAATGCATCTGGAGGTGCCGGAGATCGTCCGAAAGGGAGGCGCCTACGGCATCCGCCTGCGCGCCAGCGCACCGTCCATCCATATGATGCGGGCGGACATCAACACGGAGATCAGCCCCATGGTGGGGGACGAAAAGCAGTCGGAGGAACTGGTGACCTATCTGCTGGGAGAGTATGAGGACAACACGGAAAAGCTCTGGGAGAGCAATATCTTTGGAAAGTCCCTGTATGAACTGGT
>JAQYBZ010000075.1 GCA_029003235.1 Bacillota bacterium | reverse complement strand
GAGATACCTATACTGCCTGTATATGTTTTTGACCATCTTACCACACATTCGTGCTTTTTTCAATTGGAAATTCATAGTTTTTTAATATCTGTAAATTTTCAGCGCATTTTCTAATTCGGCAATTATTTTTTTGCTTTTTTTTGCAAATTTTATGCAAAAATGTACAATCTATCTCCCATGGTTTGGATCGGTGTCCAGAAGAAATGATTATGCGATTTTCAGACGGTAGGTTGGTTTTTATCTTTTTCGTCAAGGGCAGGCATATGTGTCCCCCATTTGCGGGCGTTTTCCCGCCTGGACACGCCTGACACTCCCACGCGGCAGCGCTCCCGCCGGATTCCGTGCAAAAAAAAGCGCCCGGAAGCGGCTTGCTTCCGGGTTCTTCGCCAGTATCAACAGGGATTCTGATTGGTATCCGCAAAGCGGTCATAGCCGCAGGACAGACACACCGCCGCATTTTCCGGCTGGACCCGGCCGCAGCAGGGGCAGACCCAGTCGCCGCCGCCAAAGGCCTGACGGGGACGGGGCGTGCTTCCGTAGGGCATGCCGCAGTACCGGCAGACCTGATCTTCATAGCCGTTCTCCGTGCCGCAGCACTGGCAGACCCACAGCTCCGGCTCTTCCTCAGCAGGCGGCTGTTCCCACTGCTCCGTTTTGCGCGCCACACTGCGTATGAGAAGGAACACGCCCGCCAGGAACATGATTACGCAAGCCCAGAATGCTGAGGTGACAAACTCCTCCGCCTCGGACATGGACTTGGCCTGCTCCGCCGCGAACCATGCCGTCTGACGCAGCAGAAACAGGAGCACGCCGCCCACTGCGCCGGTGCCGGTAAATATCCATCCTGTAAAGCGCATTGTCTCATCTCCTCATCGGAAGGCGCCAAAGCCGCCGGGCAGCAGGCAAAGCCCCTCCGCCTGTGTCTGCACGCCCTGCCCAAATAACCGGCTGGTCTGGGGCAGTTCCCACGGTGTGTCGCTTTGGTTTACATAACAATATATTCTGTCTTCTTCCGTACCCCGGCTGAACGCAATACGGCCGCCGCCGGAGGCAAAGACCCGCACCTGCGCCGAAGCCAAGGGCGCACAGGTCTTTTTCAGGGCGCTCAAGTCCCTGTAATACTGCTGCAGCGCCGGATCCTCCTGCCCCCACGGGAAGCAGCCCCGGTTAAAGGGGTCCTTACAGCCCTCCATTCCGGCTTCGTCCCCGTAATAAATACAGGGGCTTCCCGGCAGGACGAACTGCAAAAAGGCGGCGACGCGCATCTTCGCCAGTCCCTGCCGGCGCTGATCCGCCGTCAGCTTATAGGCCGCCTGCTGCTGTCTTGTGCCGTCGAATTCGCCCCCCAGCACCGTGAGCAGCCGCGCCGTATCATGGGAGCCAAGCAGATTCATGGTTGCCTGCAGCACCTGCGGCGGGTAGTTCTCCGCCACAGTCATGATGCACTCTGCCAGCGCCGTACCGTCGTCCTTTCCCTGCACAAAGGCAATAATGGCGTTTTTCCACGGATAGTTCATGACGCTGTCCAGCTCGCCATCCACAAAATAGCGGCGGCGTACTCCATAAGCGCACTTATTGGAGGCGTCCTCCCAGACCTCCCCCAGCAGCAGGGCGTCGGGTCTCAGGCGGCGAAGCTGCCGCTTCATTTGCAGCACAAAGGCGTCGGGCAGCTCATCCACCACATCCAGCCGGAAGCCGTCGGCGCCCAGCGCCAGCCAATGGGCAATCACGCTGTCGTCGTCATAGATCACATAGTCCAGATAACTCTGCTCCAGCTTGTTGACGCACGGCAGGGTGGGAAAGTTCCACCAGCAGTCGTAGGAATCGGGAAAATGGCGGAAGTGATACCAGCGGTAATAGGGCGACTGCTCTCCGGAGCAGGCGCCGCCGCCGAAAATGCCGTTCCGGTCAAAATAGACGCTGTTGCTGCCCGTATGGGAGTATACGCCGTCCAGGATCACTTTCATGCCACGCGCATGGGCTTTTTGGCACATATCACGAAAATCCGCCTCGGTGCCCAGCATGGGGTCAGGCCGCTTGTAGTCCGCCGTGTCGTAGCGGTGGTTGGTAAAGGCGTAGCTGATGGGGTTCAGGTACAGAACCGTGACGCCCAAATCGCGGAGATAATCCAGCTTTTTGGCGATCCCCCGAAAGTTTCCGCCGAAAAAGTCGTTGCACAGCACCTCTCCCCGGCTGTCGGGCTGCCATTGAGGCTGCCCGCCCCAGTCGCCGCGCAGAACATAGGGCTGGAGCTTATCCGTCAGGTCGCAGTCTCCCTCCTTGCAGAAGCGGTCGGGGAAAATCTGATACATTACCGCGCCCTTTGCCCAGTCGGGCACTGCAAATTCCGCCGGAATGACGCTGAGCTGCCACTTGTCTCCGGCCTCCATATTGGTGTCGTTTCCCTGTTTGAACAGGCGGAAGGGGCCGGTGTTGGCCGTAATGCGGAACCAATAAAAATACAGTCCCCGTTCTGCCAGAGAAAAACTGCACCGGAAGGTGTCGTAGTCCGCATCTCCGCTGTCCCAGACAAAGGAAACCTCCTGTGCCGGCGTTCCGTCCTCCCGCTCCAGCACCAGCGTCACGGTGCTGGCCGCACAGGTGCGGGGAATCCGGATA
This sequence comes from Bacillota bacterium, assembly GCA_029003235.1. GTDB lineage: Bacteria > Bacillota > Clostridia > Oscillospirales > Oscillospiraceae > JAFRPC01. Next base: position 15,331 of record JAQYBZ010000075.1, on the reverse strand, counting down.
TGCAGAACACAAACCTCCTCCGGCGCAAGGACGCCGAAGGGGGTTTTGTATTCCGACTGTTTACTGTCGTATAAAATGCGCATGCAGGATCACTCCAGATTCCAAATCTTCTGAGCGTATTCCGTAACAGAGCGGTCAGCGGAGAAAATGCCCGCCTTTGCAATATTCACCAAAGACATGCGGTTGAATTTTTCCCGGTCACGGTAGGTCTGGGAGACCTGACGCTGGGCGCGGGTATAGTCGGCAAAGTCGGCAACGGTCATATAGCTGTCGGCCACGCCGAAGCGGTTGGTCAGCAGGCTGTCCACAATGTCGTCAAAGCGCTGTCCCAGCACACCGGAAGTGAGCATATCCAGCACCTGCCGCAGCTCCGGTGTGCAGAAGCTGGCGGGATTGTAGCCCCGGCGCCAAAGATCCTCCACCTCGTCGGCATGCATACCGAACAGGAACATATTCTCGTCGCCCACCTGATCGTGGATCTCCACATTGGCGCCGTCCAGGGTGCCGATGGTCACAGCGCCGTTGATCATGAACTTCATGTTGCCGGTGCCGGAGGCCTCCTTGCCAGCCACGGAGATCTGCTCGGAGATTTCCGCCGCCGGAATGATGATCTCTGCCAGAGACACCCGGTAGTCCTCGATGAAGACCACCTTCAGCTTGTCGCGCACGTCCGGATCGTTATTGATAAAATTGGAGGTCGCCACAATAAGACTGATGATCTGCTTCGCCCGGATGTACCCGGCAGAAGCCTTGGCGCCGAAAACGTAGGTCTTGGGCGTCCAGTTTCCGTTGGGATTGGCCTTGATCTGGTTGTAGACATACAGGATGTGCAGGACGTTCAGAAGCTGGCGCTTGTACTCGTGCAGGCGCTTGATCTGCACATCAAAAATGGAATCGGGATCCACCTTGATGCCGTTGGCCTTGGCGATATAGTTGGACAGGCGCACCTTGTTGTCCCGCTTGATCTGCTGCAGCTTTGCCAGCACCGTGGCATCGTCCTGGTATTTCAGCAGTTTTTCCAAATCGTTGGCGTCCTTCATAAAGCCGTCGCCGATAAGCTGCTGCAGAAGATCGCTCAGCTCCGGGTTGGACTGGCAAAGCCAGCGCCGGTAGGCGATGCCGTTGGTCACGTTGATAAAGCGCTCCGGCGTGATCTGGCAGTAGTCGCGGAAAATACCGTTGCGCAGGATGTCCGTGTGCAGCCGGGACACGCCGTTGACCATGTGGCAGGCTGCCAGACACAGGTTGGCCATGCGCACCTCGTTGTTGGCAATGACGGCCATATAGTTCAGCTTGCCCTGATCGTTGCCGTAAATGCCCCGCAGCTCCTCCATGAGCCGGCGGTTGATCTCCGCCGTAATGGCGTAGATTCGGGGAAGCTGCTCCTTAAACAGGTCTACGTTCCAGCGCTCCAGCGCTTCGCTCATCACCGTGTGGTTGGTGTAGGACAGGGTTCTGCGGGTAATATCCCACGCCTCGTCCCAGCCGTAGTCGTTCTCATCCATGAGCAGGCGCATGAGCTCCGGCACGCACAGCGCCGGATGGGTGTCGTTAATATGGATGGCCACCTTGTCGGGAAGATTGGACAGAGTGTGATACCGGCGCATATGGTCCCGCAGAATGCTCTGCAAAGATGCGGAGACCAGCAGGTACTGCTGCTTCAGGCGCAGGCGCTTGCCCTGAATGTGGTCGTCCGCCGGATAAAGTACCTTGGAGATGGTCTCGGCCATGGTGTTCTGCTCCAGCGCCCGCACATAGTCGCCCCGGGAAAAGGCCGCCATGTCAAAGCTCTGGGGCAGCTTGGCACTCCACAGCACCAGCTTGTTGATGGCCTTGCTGTGGTAGCCGGAGATATACATATTGTAGGGTACCGCCATCACGGAGGTATAGCCATGCTGGGCGACCTTGAACTTGCCGTTGTCAAACCATTCGCGCACCTCGCCGCCGAACTTGACCTCCACGGCCTCGTCCTCCCGGCACTTGAGCCACACGTCGCCCATCTCCAGCCAGTTGTCCGGGAATTCCATCTGCCAGCCATCGACGATCTTCTGTCTGAAGATGCCGAATTCATAGCGAATGGAGAAGCCCGTGGCAGGATAGTCCAGCCCCGTCAGGCTGTCCATATAGCAGGAGGCCAGCCGTCCCAGACCGCCGTTGCCCAGACCTGCGTCCGGCTCCATCTCATACAGGGCGTGGATGTCGATGCCATGGGTTTGCAGCGCCTGGGTGAACTCCTTTTCCATACCCAGATTATACAGGTTGTTATGCAGAGAAGTGCCCACCAGAAATTCCATGGACATATAGTAGACCTGTTTTCTGCCATCGCCCTGATAGCTCTTTTTGAACTCCCGGCGGCGGTCATACATGATCTCCCGCACGGTGGTACACAGAGCCTTGTAGATCTGTTGCTTTGTCGCTTCTTCCAATGTGCAGCCGAACAGCTTCATACAGCTATTGCGGAGCAGCTCCAACGCTTGCTTTTCTTTCATGCTTCCTCCAAATCGATCTGTTCTAGATATTAAATACTGATTGCCGCAGGCCTCTGCCGGGGTCTGCGAAATCAGAGGATCGCCCGTTTTCCCACATTGGCCGCGCTTCGGCCCCGGCCGTGGCACGGCGGCAAAAAACACAGGCCGGAGAGGGATTCCCCGGCCTGTTTCCTGTTCGCTGGGGTTCTATTTCTGGACTGTCTGCTCATACAGGCGCATATATTCCGCCGCAGGCAGCTTCCAACTGAAATCCTGTTCCATATCGTTGACCGCCAGCCGCTTCCAGGCGTCGCGGTCACAGTAATACAGGGTCAGTGCCCGGTCGATGGCGCCCAAAAAATCGTCACCGTTGTAGCTGCGGAAGGTAAAGCCTCTGCCCTCTCCCGTCTGGGGATTGTAGGGCCAGACCGTATCTTTCAGGCCGCCGGTCTCGTTGACCACAGGCACCGCGCCATAGTGCATGGCGATGAGCTGGCTCAGGCCGCAGGGCTCGGACTTGGAGGGCATGAGGTACATATCCGCACCGGCATACACTCTGCTGGCCAGCGCCGGGTCAAAGCGCAGGTTCATGGACATTTTTCCCCGGTATTCGCAGGCGATCTGAGACAGCACCCGCTCGAATTTTGCTTCGCCCGTGCCCACGATGACCAGCTCGATCTCCCGCTCCATCAATCTTCTTATAATATAACACAGCAAGTCAATACCCTTGTGTGCCGCAAGGCGGGTGACCATGGCCAAAACCGGCGCGTCGTTCTGCCACAGCCCCAGCTCCCGCTGCAGCGCCCGCTTGTTTTCCAGCTTGTCGCCGTAGGTTCCGGGGCCGTAAGGCTTGGCAATGGCCCGATCCGTCATGGGGTTGTAGACCTCCGTGTCGATGCCGTTGGTAATGCCCCGCAGCCGGTCGCCCTTGCCCGCCAGAATCCCGGACAGGCCGTGGGCATAATAGGGATATTTCAGTTCCTGGGCATAGGTCCCGGAAACCGTGGTCACCAGGTTGGAGGTGACAATGGCGGCTTTCATCATGTTGATGCACCCGTCATAGGTACAGACGCCGCGCCACTGCTCCGGCAGGCCGATCACATCGTCAAAAAAGTCCGGCGCGGCCTTGCCCTGATACTCTACATTGTGAATGGTGAACACCGTAGCCGTGGCGGGGAAGCAGCTCCGGAACTCGCCGTACAGATATACGGGCATGAGCGCCGTCTGCCAGTCGTGGCAGTGCAGGATCTCCGGCCGGAAGTCCAGCCAGTTCATGCAGCTGAGCACCGCCTTGGAAAAATAGGCATAACGCTCGCCGTCGTCCAGAAAGCCGTAGATCCCGTCCCGCCCAAAGTAATACTCGTTGTCGATAAAATAGATTTGCAGCTTCTTTTTCCGGGATTTGAGCCGGAACAGCCCCACATGCTGCTGCCGCCAGCCCAAACTGACGCCGAAAGAGGTAAGAAACTCCGTTTCAAAGGCCGGATTGTATTTTACCCGCTTATAGTAGGGCAAAAACAGGCAGATCTCGTTGCCGGCAATACGCGCCAGCTCGTTGGGGAGCGCCTGAAGCACGTCGCCCAGACCGCCGGTTTTTACAAAGGGAGCAGCCTCTGAGGCCGCGATTGCAATTCTCATACCGAATCTCCCCGCTTCAGGATAAACGGATGCTGCGGCGTACCCGCCAGTCTGGAACCGGCGCTGACCTTAACGTCCTTATCCAGAATACAGCACTCCAGATCGGCACCGTCGCCGATGATGCAGTTGGCCATGATGACGCAGTCCTTCACCCGGGCGTTTTTGCCGATTTGCACGCCGCGGAACAGCACCGAGTGTTCCGCGTTGCCCTGCAAAATGCAGCCGTCGGCCACGACACAGTTGTCCACCTGTGAATCCTCGCCGTAATAGGACGGCACCTGATCTCGCACCTTTGTGTAAATGGTCAGGCCGTCGCGGAACAGGCTCTTGCGGATGTTCTCGTCCAGCAGCGCCAGATTGTTCTGATAGAATTCCTCGGTACTCTCGTTAAACAGCGCCACGTTCTGGAAGGCATAGACGTTGACCGAGATTTCTCCTTTCTGCCAGGCACTGAGCAGGAAGTCCCGCTCAAAGCGGTAGCGGTTGCGTGCCACGGCTTCCTCCGCCGCTTTCATAAGAAGCTCCCGCTTCATGACGAAGATGCCCATGGAGGCCAGATTCGCTTCCGGTGCGCGGTAATCCACCGCCATATCCACTACTTCGCCCCGGCCGTTGACCTCCACCGCCAGATCGGTCTGGCGTTCACCGTTGCACACGCCCGCCTTGGCCACCACGGTAACGTCCTTGCCGGAATCAATATGCGCCTGCAGAACCGCGCCCAGATCAATGGCGCACAGCACGCCTGCGTCGGCCAGAATGATATATTCCTCCGTGGAGAGCTGCAAATAGCTCATGGCCGAATGAATGGCCTCCAGCTTGCCCCGGTAGGAGCCCGTATGTCCCATGGAAAACGGCGTGAGAAATTCCAACCCGTTTTCGCCCAGTTCCAGATCCCACTCTTCGGCGGAGCCGATGTGGTTCATCAGGCTTTGATAGTTGTACTTGGTGATAATGCCGATGTGTCCGATGCCGGCATTGGCCATATTGGACAGGGTGAAATCGATCTGGCGGTATCTGCCGCCGTAGGGCAGCGACGCCATGGTGCGCTTGTTGGTCAGCTCTCCCAGGGAGCTGTCATAAATATTGGCAAATACAAGTCCCATTACATTCATGATCCATACCTCCCGCCTTAGTAAATTTCACCGGGCTTGATGTACTGGTTGCCCTCGATGGTCTTGGCCTTGCCCACCACGCTGATCTTGCGTCCCTCGCCGTCGGGGAAGGAACCGCCGATGACCGCCCCCGGGCAGATTATGCAGTCCTCGCCGATAATGGCGTTGCGGATGACGGCGTTTTCTTCAATGACCACGTTGGGCATGATCACGCTGTCCTCCACGATGGCGCCCCGGGCAACGGTGCAGCCGGTGGAAATGATGGAATGGCTGATGCTGCCGTAGATCTCGCAGCCCTCTGCAATAAAGCAGTTCCGGTTGGTGGAGCAGGCGGCGATATAGCTGGCAGGCAGCGCATAGTTTCTGGCGCTGATCTTGGACTTGCCGTCGCCGTAGATGTCAAAGGCCGGCTTGGTGCCCAGCAGATCCATATTAGCCTCCCACAGGGAGGAGATGGTGCCCACGTCCTTCCAGTAGCCGTTAAAGTTGTAGGCGTACAGCTTGTGTCCGGCATTGAGGATGTCGGGGATGACATTTTTGCCGAAGTCGTTTTCCGACTTGGGGTTGTTCTCGTCATCGATGAGGAATTTTTTCAGGATGCTCCACTTAAAGACGTAAATGCCCATGGAGGCGTTATTGCTCTTGGGATGGGCGGGCTTTTCCTCAAACTCGTAGATGGAGCCGTCCTCCCGGGTGTTCATGATACCGAACCGGGAGGCCTCCTCCATGGGAACCTGCCGCACGGCGATGGTGCAGTCGGAGTCCATCTGCTCATGGAAGCGGATCATTTCGGCGTAATCCATACGGTAGATATGGTCGCCGGACAGGATCAGCACATTGTCCGGGTCGTAGCGCTCAATAAAGGGAATGTTCTGGTAGATGGCGTTGGCTGTGCCCTTGTACCACTCTGATTTTTTGCTGCGGGCATAGGGCGGCAGCACCTGCACACCGCCGTGGGAGCGGTTCAGACCCCAGGGCTGGCCGTTGCCGATATACTCGTTAAGCTCCAGCGGCTGATACTGGGTCAAAATGCCCACCGTATCGATGCCGGAATTGACGCAGTTGGAAAGGGGGAAGTCAATAATGCGGTATTTGCCGCCGAAGGGCACCGCAGGTTTGGCGGTGTTCTCCGTCAGAACCATCAGGCGGCTGCCCTGACCGCCGGCCAGCAGCATGGCGACACAGCGCTTTTTTTGAAAGTTCATATTCTTCTCTCCTAACTGTAACATTTGATTAGAATACTTGCAATTTTTTGACCCGGCGGGCAGATTGTCCGCCATTGCCGCGCAAAACCCGGAAAGAATCCGAAGGAGCGCGGCCTCTTACTTGGCCTGCCTGGCCGAACTGCGCTTGGGCGGGCGGCGCTTGTAGAATACCACGGAAGTGGGCGGCAGGGTAAATTCTCCGGAATAGGCAAGCTCGCCCCACTGTCCTTTCTCCGCCCGAACGGGCTGGATGGGAGTGCCCCAGCCGCCGTACTTTTCTTCGTCGGAGTTGAGGATGGGGTCGTACACGCCGGGTCTGGGCAGACCCAGACGGTAGTGTTCCCGCTTGATGGGGCAGAAATTGCACACGGCAATGATCTCCCGGCCTTTGCGGTCGATGCGGCGGAAGGCCACCACGCTGTTGTCCCGGTCGTCACAACTGATCCAGCGGAAACCCTCCCAGTCGGAGTCATTCTGCCACAGTGCCGGGGTGTCCAGATAGAAGTGGTTCAGGTCGCGCACATAGGCCCGCATCTGGCGATGCTTGTCATAGTCCAGCAGCAGCCAGTCCAGCCCCTGCTCGTAATTCCACTCGATGAACTGGCCGAATTCGTTGCCCATAAAATTCAGCTTCTTGCCGGGATGTCCCATCTGCCAGGCGAAAAACGCCCGCAGATTGCAGAATTTATCGGGATAGTACCCCGGCATCTTGTTGATGAGGGAGCATTTGCCGTGTACCACCTCGTCGTGGGACAGGGGCAAAATGAAGTTCTCACTGAACGCATAGGTCATGGAGAAGGTCAGGGCGTTGTGGTCGCCCTTGCGGAACAGGGGATCCAGAGACATATACTGGAGCATATCGTTCATCCAGCCCATGTTCCACTTGAACAGAAAGCCCAGACCGCCCGCAAAGTCCGGCCGGGTCACCAGCGGGAACGCCGTGGACTCCTCGGCCACCATCAGGGGCTGCTTTTTCACGGAAAAAGCTGCGGCGTTGAGCTTGCGCAGGAACGCAATGGCCTCCAGATTCTCCTTGCCGCCGAATTTGTTTGGCTTGTAGTTGGGACGGTTGTAGTCCAGATAGAGCATGGAGGCCACTGCGTCCACCCGCAGACCGTCCACATGGTATTTTTTCAGCCAGAACACAGCGTTGGATACCAGGAAAGACTGTACCTCCGGCCGGCCGTAATCGAAAATGCGGGTGCCCCAGTCGGGATGCTCGTTCATGGACGGGTCGGACAGCTCATAGCAGCACGCGCCGTCAAACTCGTACAGGCCGTTTTCGTCCTTGGGGAAATGGGCGGGCACCCAGTCCAGAATCACACCGATGCCCGCCTGATGGCAGCGGTCAATAAACTCCATAAGCTGTTTGGGCGTGCCGTAGCGGGAAGTGGGAGCATAGTAGCAGGTCACCTGATAGCCCCAGCTCGGGTCATAGGGATACTCGCTCAGGGGCATCAGCTCGATATGGGTATAGCCCATGTCTTTGACATAGGGAATCAGCTCATCGGCCAGCTCGCTGTAGCTGTAGTAGGCGCCGTCCGGCTTGCGCTTCCACGAGCCGAAATGCACCTCGTAGATATTGAGGGGGCGGCAGAGAATGTCCTGACGGGCGCATTTGGCATGATATCTGCCGTCGTGCCACACATAGCCGTCCAGATCGTAGACGCGGCTGGAGGTGTCCGGGCGCTCACAGGTGCGGTAGCCGTAAGGGTCGGTCTTGTACACGCTCTTGCCCGACTGTCCAGTAACATAATATTTATATGCACCGCCCTCTTTGGCGTAGACGGAAAAGGCCTCCCACACGCCGTGAGAAATTTTCTCCATAGGCAGGTCTTCCGTGTTCCAGAAGTTAAAGTCTCCTACCACGCTGACACGCCTGGCATGGGGCGCCCAGACGCGGAAAACATAGCCCTTCTTCCCGTCTCGCTCCTCCCTGTGGCAGCCAAGCAGCTCGTAGGCCTCAATGTTCTCGCCCTTGTGGAAGCGTTCTAACTCTGCCTGTAGGTAATGATTCATAAGCAGGATCCTCTCTGTTTCTTTTGTGCAACACAAATAATTATACATATTTATTATACCTTAGAATCTGCGAATTTCAACAGTTTCTTGCCGATTCTTCCCATTGCACAACTTTACAATTCAATTTTTGTAGCATCTGCCAAAAAGAAATGGGCGCGCCCGCAAGGGGCGCGCCCGGAACGTCAAATGGCATACTGGCTGGAATAGATCTGGTAGTAAAAGCCCTTGCGCGCCAGCAGTTCGGCATGGCGTCCCTGCTCCACAATCTGGCCGTCGCGGATGACCAGAATCAGATCGGAGTCCACAATGGTGGACAGCCGGTGGGCGATGACAAAGCAGGTTCTGCCCCGCATGAGCTTGTCCATGGCTTTCTGGATCAGCAGCTCCGTGCGGGTGTCCACGTTGGAGGTAGCCTCGTCCAGAATCAGAAGCTGCTTATCCGCCAGCAGCGCCCGGGCGATGGTCAGAAGCTGCTTCTGCCCGGCGGAAATGCTGGCGCTGTCCTCGCTGATGACCGTGTCATAGCCCTGCGGCAGCGTGCGGATAAAGTGGTCGCAGTACGCCCGGTCGCAGGCGCTGACAATTTCCTCTCTGGTGGCGCCGGGCTTGCCGTAGGCAACGTTTTCCGCCACGGTTCCCTTGAACAGCCAGGTGTCCTGCAGCACCATGCCGAACAGCTCCCTTGTGCTGTCCCGGGACAGTCTGGAGATGTCCTGTCCGTCAATGAGGATCCTGCCGCCGTCCACGTCATAAAAGCGCATGAGCAAATTGACGATGGTGGTCTTCCCTGCCCCGGTGGGGCCGACGATGGCTACGTTCTGTCCCTGTCTGACGTCAATGGTAAGGTTGCGGATCAGGGGCTTTTCCGGGTCATAGGAGAAGCTGACATCCTCAAAGCGCACGTTGCCTGCCACAGGCTTGCGGATGGGCTCCGCCGGGCGGTCTTCCTCCGGCAGATCCAGCAAGGCAAAGACCCGCCTGGAGGCCGCCTTGGCATGCTGCAAATTGCTGAAGCCCTCGGCAATGCGCTCCAGAGGCGCAGAAAACTGCTTGGCGAAGAGAATGACGGTCACTACGGTGCCAACGGCCACGCCCTGATAGACGATGAGCCAGCCGCCCAGCAGGGCGATGAGGATATAGGCCAGCGCGTCTGTAAAGGCAATGACGGGCTGCACCACCGATGACAGGAAGTTGGCCTTGGCGGACATCTTCTGGTGGCGAACGTTGATCTTTGCATGGCGCGCCTCCATGTAGCTTTCCAGATTAAAGGCCTTGGTCGCCGGGTTGTTGGTGTAGCTCTCCTCCACCAGAGCGTAGAGGTTGCCGCCCTCGGTAAAGGTGTCGTTCCAGTGCTTTTCGCTCATGGCAGCCAGCTTTGAGGACAGCAGGATGGACATGGGCATGAGCAGTACCACCACCAGTGCCAGCCGCCAGTCCTCCAAAAACATGAACACGGCAATGGCCAGAAGCTGCAAAAAGCCTGTCATCAGGGTGCCGATCACCCCGTGAATGGTGTTGCCCATATTGGACACGTCTTCATCCACCCGGTCGATGATGTCTCCCACCGGCGTTTTGTCCACATAGGACACGGGCAGACGCTGGAGCTTTTCGGAAATGCGCACCCGCAGATTGCAGGTAAAGAACCGGCTGACCACGTTGTTGAGCAGAAAAGCGTTGCCGTAGGTCACGGCGCTTTGCAGCACATACACACCCAGCAGGATCGCCAGTCCCGGAAGCAGCGCAGCGGAGAGCCGGCCTGCCAGCTTGCCCTGACTGAAGGCGTAGAGCTTGTCCACCAGTCCGCCCAGAAGCTCCGGCGTCAGCACGGCGCAGGAGATGATGAGCAGACACAGAACACAGGACAGCGCCAGCCATTTGCGGATGGGTCTGGTCTCCCTCAGCAGCCGGAGGATGGTTCCGTCCAGCATCCTCTGCTTTTCCTTTTTCTGTTTCTTTTTCACTTTTTCCCGCCTCCTGTCTGGGAAGCGTAGATCTCCCGGTAGATTTCACAGCGCTCCAGTAGCTGGGCATGGGTCCCCGCGTCCGCCAGAACGCCGTCGTCCATGACAAAGATGCAGTCCGAATTCATGGCCGTGGTCACCCGCTGGGTAATGACAATCTGGGTACGGTCGCGGAAGCGCTCATTGATTCGGGTGCGCACTCTGGCCTCCGTGAGGAAATCCAGCGCCGAGAAGCTGTCGTCAAATATGTAGATGGGCGCGTCCTTGACAATGGCGCGGGCGATGCTCAGCCGCTGTTTCTGACCGCCGGAGAGGTTGACGCCGGACTGGTCGATGCGGTAGTTCAGGCCGTCCTTCTGTTCCGCCACGAAGTCCGAAAGCTGGGCGATGTCCAGCGCCTGTTCCACCTGCGTCTGTGTGGCGTTGAGATTTCCCATGCGCACGTTTTCGCCCACGGTGCCGGAATAGATCATGGCTGTCTGCAGGGCGGCGCTGATGTTGTTGCGAATGGTCTTTCTGGAAAGGGTTGCTGCGTCTGTGCCGTCAAAAAGCACCCGGCCGGCCGTAGGACGGCGGAATGCCAGCAGCAGGGACACCAGCGTGCTTTTGCCGGAGCCTGTGCCGCCGATGACGGAAATACGCTGTCCGGGCGCAATATGCAGGGTGACGTGGCTCACGGCGGGTCTGTCCGCCCCCTGATACTGAAAAGACACGTCTTCAAAGTCGATCTTTCCCGAAAAGCGCAGATTTTCCTCCTCAATGGGGTCCGCGTTGTCCTGGATGTCCGTCACCTCGGAAATACGTCTGGCCGCCACCTGCGCATGGGGCAGCATGACGATGGCAAAGGAGGCGGAAAGCACGCCGTTTGCCACCAGTGCCACATACTGGATCACGGCGAATACATCGCCCGGCGTCAGGCCGGTCTGCTGTTCAATGCGCATCCCGCCGAAAAACACCACCAGCAGCACCGCCGCGTTGAGGATAAGGGTCGCCAGCGGCGACACCATCTCCATGTGGACATTGGCGCGGATGATATGCTCTGCCATCACATGGGTGGCGTCGGCAATGCGCTCATGCTCCCGCGGTTCCCGGTTAAAGGCGCGGATGACCCGGATGCCCCGGATACGCTCGCGCATCAGGTCGTTCTGCTTGTCCATGTACTCATCCGAGCGCTCCCACAGAGGCAGGATCTTTTTCCCGATGAGCGCCACAGCCGCAAAAACCACCGGCACCATGGCCAGAATGATCAGCGCCAGACGCGCGTCCTTGAACATGCACAGCGCCACGCCGCCCAGAAACGTCATGGGCACGGCCACGATGCTGGTACACAGCATCCCGGCTACCCAGGACAGGGTTCCTACGTCGTGGGTGGAGCGGGTAATCAGCGCGCCGGTACCCAGCTTGCCGATCTGCTCAAAGGTCATGTTGTCCACCTTGCGGAAAATATCCGCCCGCAGGTCACGGATGAAGCCGGCCACCACCTGAGAAGAAAACCAGCTTCCGGCAATGACCGCCCCCAGACTGACCGCCGCCACGGCAAGCATGACGGCGCAGCACCGGAGGATATAGGGGAAGGTATTCCGGGCGGCAGCCTGATAAACGCCCTTGTCCAGAATGTCGCTCATAACCGTGGGCAGGAGCAGTTGACACACGGCGGATACCGTTGTCAGCAGCGCCGCGAATACCATCCATTTTTTATATGGTTTTAAGTATGCAATCAGTTTTTTCACCGTTTCCCTCCTTTCGGGTCGGTTGAGAAGCCGCCGGAAATTACCGGCGGCTTACATACAGAGGTCTCGCGTCCGGTCAGAAGTAACCGGCGCCGCACAGCGCCTCAAAGCAGGCGTTGACCTCCTTGTCGGTAAACAATGCTCCATAGGCAGGCGCGACCACCAGCGCCTCCATAGAAAGCTTCAGTTTTCCTTGCTTTTGCAGCAGATCAAAGCCGTCGGACAGGCGGTTTTTCCGAAGATACTCCCTTGCAGTGGGCACACCGCCGTATTTTTGGATACTGCGGAGCATTGCGGCCATTGGGCAGCCGTATTGCTCCTGCGCCGTGACGCATGCAGCCGTCAGCGCCTCGGTGAATTTTTCCTCCAAAGATACCATCGTCCTCGCCTCCACCGGAAAACTTCTGTTATTCTATCACGGTTTTCCGCAAATTGGAACCGTCTATCGAATTTTTTCGATAATTTTGATGCCGCGCCCTGCTGCCATGGACAAACCGCCGCAAATCAGATATAATACAGAAAAAAGCACGGAGGTTTTGTCATGCAGTTTGGGATCGGATGTATGGAATGTCTCTTTCAGCGCCATGCACGGCTCGCCCGCAGTCAGGGCGACAGGGACACAGGCATCGCCTATATGAAAGAGATTATGGGCGCCATGGCAGACGCACCGGAGGGTGTGGCCGCCCCGTGGCTGACTCCCGTATTCGCCCGGATCACGGAGAAGTACTACGGCTCCGACGCCCAGCGCTACCAGCAGGCCAAGGAGGCCTCCAACCGCATGATGCTGGAGCTGCTGCCCGGCCTGCGCGCCCGGGTGGAGGCATCCGCCGATCCCCTGTTGACCGCCCTGCTGCTGGCGCGCACCTGCAACTATATCGACTACACGGCCTTTGCCGAACGGGTCAATCGTCCGGAGCTGGAGCAGCTTCTGTCCCATTGCGCCGCTTCGGAGGCCGACCGGGAGGAATACGCCCGCTTCTGCCGGGACATGGCCGCCGCCAGCAAGCTGGTGTACATCTGCGACAACGCCGGCGAGATCATGGCTGACCGCCTTGCGGCCGAGGTGCTGCACCGGCAGTTCCCCCATGCGGCGCTGGTCTTTGCCGTCCGGGGTGCGCCTGCGGTCAACGACGCCCTGCGTGAAGACGCTCTGCTGGCGGGTCTGGAGCAATTTGGCCGGATCATCGACAACGGCAGCGGCATCTCCGGCGTGGAGCTGGGCTGGCTGGGACAGGAAATGGCGCAGGCGCTGGACAGCGCCGATGTGATTCTCGCCAAGGGACAGGGCAATTTTGAGACCATGCTGGGCTGCGGCAAAAACGTGTATTATCTCTTCCTGTGCAAGTGTCCCAGATTTACGGAAATGTTCGGCGTCCCCCTGCTCACCGGTATGTTTGTCAACGAGCGCCGGCTGCCCCGCCATGATTTTTCCGACTGAGCGGAAAAATGTTCACCATCTGTTCAGAACTCATTCACAACTTTTTCATAATTCTCCTGTAAGATGAGAATGTAAGCAGAAGCCACCAGCCAAATTCTTCGTACTTTTCATTTCATCTCTTCTTTTCTCAGAGAGCCGCAGGAAACTGCGGCTCTCACCCTATCTTTGGCTTTTCGGTTTCGATGCATACAAAATCCGCATCAACACGATAGGTGTTGCTGCGGATTTTTTTCTGTGACGATCAGAGACTGACTTTGCCGGCAATGTCGTTGATGACATAGTAGGCCATGCCGTCTTCGGGCTTGACATAGACCTTGCAGGAGCGGATGGCAGACTTGTTGGTCTTTTTGTAGTCCGCCTTGCAGCGCTCAATGAGGTCGGTCACGTCGTACTCGCCGCCCCGGAACTGAAGATAAACCTCAGAGTTGATGGCGGCAGCCGCCTTCTTGCTCACGTCCTTGGCCGCGTCCACGGCATTTTTGATGGCAGGCTCTGCCTTCTTGGCGGCGGACTTCACGGCGCTCTTCGCCTTTTTCACGGCGGGCTCCGCCTTCTTGCCGACTTCCTTGGCCGTCGCTTTGGCAGATTCGATCACAGGCTCCGCAGCCTTGGAAATTTCGTCTACAGCCTTTTTGGTGGTTTCCTTGGCCGTGTTGATGGCTTCATTCAGCTTTTCGTTACGCATGCTAATCATCCTTTCGTCGCGTAAGTCGTAAAATGCTTTTGTCATTTTACACAATTTAGTATATCATATTCTGTCTATAATTACCATACCCCCGGAAATTTTTCTGCATTTTATATAAAAAAGCAGACCAGCAGGCGGTGGAAATCCATCAAGATTCCAGCATTTTCAGAAATTCTTCCTCTGTCAGCACCGGAACCGACAGTTCATTGGCCTTGCGCAGCTTGGAGCCGGCGTTTTCTCCGGCCACCACATAGGTGGTCTTTTTGGATACGGAACCGGAGGCCTTGCCCCCCAGATCCTCGATCCGCTGGGTGGCCTGCTCCCGGGTCATCAGGGACAACGCGCCCGTGAGGACAAAGGTCATCCCCTCAAAACGGCGGTCTGTCTGCTGTATCCGGCAGGTAAAGTTGACACCGGCCTGACGCAGTCTTTCGATCATATGGCGGGACTGGGGGCTGGAAAACCACTGGCAGATGCTTTTTGCCGTGATCTCCCCCACGTCCCGCACCTGAGTCAGTTCTTCCTCCGTGGCCGCCATCAGCTCATCCAGCGTGCCAAACTCCCGCGCCAGAATCTTCCCCGCCTTGGCGCCGACCTGACGGATGCCCAGGGCGTAGATGAGCCGGGACAGGTCGTTTTCCTTGCTCTTTTCAATGGAGGCCAGCAGCTTTTTGGGGGCTTTGTCCCCCTTTTTCCACAGGGCGGACAGTTCCTCAAGCGTCAGATAATACAGGTCTGCCGCCGAGCGCACCGCGCCGCTCTGAATGAGTTGTTCCACAATGGCGCTGCCCAGCCCGTCAATGTCCATGGCGTCCCGGGAGACAAAATGGGCGATGTTCCGGGACAACTGCGCCGGGCACTCCGCGCCGGTACAGCGCATGGCCGCGCCGTCCTCATCCCGCACCACCTGTGCGCCGCAGATGGGGCACACCGGCGGCAGGCGGAACGCCACGGTATGTTGGGGGCGCTTTTCCGGGACGATGCCCAGAATCTCCGGGATGATCTCTCCGGCCTTGCGGATGCGCACCGTATCCCCCACCCGGATGTCCTTTTCCGAAATAAAATCCTGATTGTG
>JAQYBZ010000074.1 GCA_029003235.1 Bacillota bacterium | reverse complement strand
TATCAGTGTTACGGCCTTTACCTGGGCGGCAGCGCTGTTTGACTTTATAAAGACTCTGCCCGAGGCATTGCAAAGCAGCCTGCATTTGCAGACGCTCGTGGATTTTGCCCGAAAGATTCTGCTGTGGTTCGACCTTAATTTGGGTTGGGTTGTCCCGGCGCTGGTGGGGCTGATCCTTGGACTGATCATCCGGCAGATCAAAAAAGGACGGCCGGCCGCAGCGGCGGCGAAATAAAGAGGAGCGGGCAGTTGCAATCCCATACATAAGTCAACCCCCCGGCTAAGCCGGGGGGTTGACTTATACTATTTAATACACATTCACAGATAAAAAGACATACATCAAAAGTTTAATGAACAGGTTGTCTGCGGTTTCAGGTGCCGAAGAAGGAATAGTGCATATAATCCTTGTAGCCGGAGTGCCAGTAGATTCCCCGGGTGAAGCCGTATTTGGCAAAGATGCGGTCGATGGAGCCCTCCACCGGGATGGAATAGGGATCGGTCTCCGGGCTGAAATGATCGCCCACAATGGCTGTGCCGTCAGGCTTGCAGTAGTAGTTTTCGTTGGGATTGATGTCAATGGCTAAACCGGAGGTATGTTCGGATTTGCTGGTATCGCCCCAGCGATAACCGCCGAGGGAATGAATGGGCGGCTGCTCCGGCAGAGCATAAATTTCCTCAAATACGGCAGTGACACGGGAGACGAGATTTTTATGTACCTGTAAGTACATCTGCCGTGTGTACTTTTCGCCATTGGAGTTCAAGTCCCAAACGGAAACTCTGATGGTCTCCATGTCCGCCTGGGCTTCTTCCTTTGTGGAATAGACCACCCGCGGGTCGTCCACAACCCGGCCGAAAAGCATGATGCATTTCTGCTCATAGGTCAATTGCTCATCGGGTGCAGGCATGGGCAGGGGCGTGACGTTGACGGTACAGACAGCATACATGCCGTTTCTGGCCACGGCATAAATTTGTGCGCTGCCGCCGCCTACGGCAGTTACGCAGCCGTATTCGTCCACCATAGCCACAGCACGGTCGGTGGAATACCATCTTACGTTTTGGCTGGCGGTCTCATAGGGAAAGACCACGGCGCACAGGCACTGGACGTCTGCCTGGGTCATATCCAGAGACTCCGGCTCCAGCGCAACGCCGGTCACGCTGGCCGGGTCTTCCCAGCCGCCGGGATGGAACAGATAGTCCAGCGTTTTGCAGAACACCACGGCACATTCGGCGCGGGTGGCGTTGTCCAAAGGCAGATAGGCATAGCCGCCTTGCCCGTCGGCAGAGCCCAGCAGGATACCGGACGCCTGCAGAGCCTCAATTTTTTCCACAGCCCAGTCGGCGATGTCGGCGCTGTCGCTGAACGGGGCGGGAGGCTCCTGAGACACAGGAAGCTGATAGTCAAAAGCCTGAAAATAATTCACAAGGAAGCAGGCCATCTCCTGCCGGGTCACCGGCTGGGTGGGGGAGAAGCAGCCCTTGCCCGTGCCGTTGGTGATGTCGTTGCAGTACGCCCACGCCACATAGGGAGCGTAGTACTGGTCACCAGCCACATCAGAGAAGAAATAGCCCTGGTGGCTGCTCCAGACCGTTGTGTCCACACCGGCAATCCTGCCCAGAACCGTAACGAACATGGCTCGGGTCATGGTCTCGTCGGGGGAAAACGTGGTTTCCGTGGTGCCCTGAAAAAGTCCCAGCTCCACGGCATTGTCGATGTACTGCTTTGCCCAGTGCTCGTCTGTGTCTGTAAAGCCCAGCGCGCTGGCCAGGGGCAGACAGGAAAAGACGATGAGCACACACAGAAAAATGGGAATCAGTCTGCGCCTCAAGGGAAACTCACCTCTGCAACCAATTTGTAACTATTATACATATGATATATATAAAATGCAACCGCAAATTCCATATTTCTTCTATGGCCGGAGGGAAATGATCCGCCCTGTGAAAAAAATCAAGGAAAACACAAAAAATCGTAAAAAACTGCTTGACAAAACCGAAAGCAAATGCTAAGATAACCAAGCGTTCCGCAAGAGCGCAGATGCAGCTTGAAAATTAAACAACGTGAAACAAGCACCTTGGACAATTTGAAAAAGTTGTTCTTGAAGAGGATCGGAAGATTCGAAGCGAGAATAGCCAACGAAAATTCTTGAGTATAGCTAAGAGCGAACTTGA
>JAQYBZ010000073.1 GCA_029003235.1 Bacillota bacterium | reverse complement strand
TCAAGTTCGCTCTTAGCTATACTCAAGAATTTTCGTTGGCTATTCTCGCTTCGAATCTTCCGATCCTCTTCAAGAACAACTTTTTCAAATTGTCCAAGGTGCTTGTTTCACGTTGTTTAATTTTCAAGCTGCATCTGCGCTTTTTTCGAGCGCTTGGTTATACTATCATTTTCTTTCCCGTTTGTCAAGCGACAATTTTCGAAATTTTGAAAATAATCCACAGGCCTTGTGAAGAAAGCAGGAGCAGCGCTGTCACTGCTCCTGCTTCTGCTGTTTTTTTCTGCGAAAGACCAGAAATTTCCCAAGAATATAGTTCAGCAGCACCACCACCACGGACTGCACCACCCAAATCACGCCGGAGGCGTGCTTTGCCAGCAGGGGTACGCTCTGGTACCATGCCCAGCCCTGCAAAAGCAGCAGGCCGAAATAGGTAATCAGCTCCGACAGCCCCAGCGTCACCAGCCGGGAGGCCGCAAAAGCTGCAGCCTGTCGGAGCAGGGTTGCGCCGTCCCAGCGCTCATCGGTATACACCCATTTTTTGTTGGTAAAAAAGGCGAAGATCACAGCCCCCAGCCATGCCAGCGCCTTGGCCAGCGCGGCGATCTGGGCGCTCTGGGCGGGTGTTTTGCCCACAAACAGGTAGACAATGGGAAAATAGATCAGAGCGTCCACCAGCGTGGTGGCAACGCCAAAGACCAGATACATGAGAAACTCCCTGTATTTTATACACAGGCTCTTTAGCTTCTTCCACATGGGTGTCACCTGTTACAGTCCGTTGACCACATGAATGGGACGTCCCTGCACGAAGGCTCTGAGATTGTCCTCGGCAATGCCCAGCAGGCGCTTGCGGGTCTCAAAGGGCGCCCAGGCAATATGGGGCGTCATAAAGCAGTTGGGCGCTCCAAGCAGAGGGTTGGTCGGCTCAATGGGCTCTTTGGACACCACATCCAGCCCGGCTGCGGCGACCTTTCCGCTCTTCAGGGCGTCCGCCAGATCCTGCTCGTTGACCAGACCGCCCCGACTGGTGTTGATAAGAATCACGCCGTCCTTCATTTTGGCAATGGATCGGCGGTTGATCATCTGCGCCGTCTCCGGGAACAGGGGGCAGTGGAGGGAGATCACATCTGCGTTTGCATACAGCTCATCCAGGCTCACATAGCGGCAGGCGTCACTCTCCAGCTCCGGTCTGGGGTGATTTGCCGTCACCAGCAGCTTCATGCCCATGGCCATGAGGATTTTTCCGAAGGCCTGGCCAATGCGGCCGTAGCCCACAATTCCGGCCGTTTTGCCGGAAAGCTCCATGAGCGGCGCATTCCAGAAA
This sequence comes from Bacillota bacterium, assembly GCA_029003235.1. Classification (GTDB taxonomy): domain Bacteria; phylum Bacillota; class Clostridia; order Oscillospirales; family Oscillospiraceae; genus JAFRPC01. Next base: position 15,853 of record JAQYBZ010000073.1, on the reverse strand, counting down.
CAGAAATCCGGGCAGTTCTCCCACGCGCCGCCGTGACAGGCGGTGGTATACTCCCCCACCCGCTGACAGGCCTCCATCAAAAGCGCCAGCGCCATCTGCGCCACGGCATCGGTGGAATAGGCGGGGATATTGCACACGGGAATGCCGCGCTCCCGCGCAGCCTCCACGTCCACGATATTATACCCCGTAGCCAGCAGGCAGATCATGCGGATAGACGGGCAGGCCTCTATAGTCTGGCGGCTGATGGGCGTCTTATTGGTAAAGACGATCTCGTTGTCCGCGATGCGGGAGACGATCTTCTCTCCGGGGGTACGGTCATAAACGGTCAGCGTACCGTATGCGGCAATGCCATCCCAGCTCAGATCGCCGGGATTGGCGGCATAGGCGTCCAGAATCACAATCTTCATAGGCGTTCACCAATAGAGCTTTGCGGCCTTGGTCTGGGCGATGGTGACCCAGATAAAGGGCGCAAGGCCGCAGGCAGGGATCACATACAGCTCTGCCCACTCGGGCAGGGGAATCACGTCGGCAAAGGCGGACAGGCCAAGGAGAATTCCCATGACCGTACAGACCAGCCCCAAAATCAGCATCTTGGGCAGCATATAGGCGATAAAGCCCTCCACATCCACGCAGTCCTTGGGAGCGCAGTTGGCAGGATATAGAAATTTGCTTTCAAACAGGGTGTAGGTCTTTTTCAGGCGAATGGCAATATACAGTGCGTAGATTCCGCTGCCCAGCAGCAGGATCAGCAACAGCGCCGACAACACATTATCCATAGGGGCACCTCACTTCCAAACAGATACACAGATTATACCATTTTACCCGGTAGAATGCAACCAAAAGCGGAAAAACCTCTTGTGTCCTTTCCGATTTGGGCGTATAATGCCAACAGAAAACCATGGGAGGAATAGAAAATGGCTGATGTGATCGCCGCCGTGGCCACGGGGAAGTCGCCCAGCGCCATCGGAATTCTGCGTCTGTCGGGTGACGGCTGCGCAGACGTGGTGGGAAAGGTCTTCCGCTGTCAGAGCCGCATGACCCCGGCACAGGCGCCCAACCGCAAGCTGGTTCTGGGCACGCTGCTGGACAAGCAGGGGCGGGAGATCGACCACGCATTGATGGTATATACCCGCGCACCCCACACCTACACCGGAGAGGACACGGTGGAACTGCAGTGCCACGGCTCTCCCGCCGTTCTTGCCGCCGGGCTGGAAGCCCTGTTTCAGGCCGGCGCACGGCAGGCGCTGGCCGGAGAATTCACCAAACGCGCCTTTCTCAACGGGCAGATGGATCTGACCAGCGCCGAAGCTGTGGTGGATCTGATCGACGCCCAGACCGCCGACGCCGCGGCCAACGCCGCCGGGCAGGTAGGCGGCGCCATGGCGCGAAAAATTGAGCCCATTTACAGTGAACTGACAGATATTTGCAGCCACTACCACGCGGTTTTGGACTATCCCGACGAGGACATCCCCGATTTTCGTCTGAAAGACTTTGAGCGCACACTGGTGCGCGCCTGCGGGGAGCTGGACAAACTGCTGGCCACCTTTGACCGGGGAAAGATCCTGAAAAACGGCGTAAAGATAGCCCTTCTCGGCCGTCCCAACGTGGGCAAGTCCAGTCTGCTCAACGCACTGGCCGGATACGACCGGGTGATCGTAACGGAGATTCCCGGCACCACCCGGGATTCGGTGGAAGAGACCGTGCGCTTCGGCAAGGTGCTTGCGCGGCTGGTGGACACGGCGGGCATCCGCACCACAGACGACAAAGTAGAAGCCATGGGCGTCGCCCGCTCCATAGAAGCCGCCAGACAATCCGATCTGGCGCTGCTGGTCTGCGACGGCAGCCAGCCCTTGAACGAGGCAGACCGGCAGGCCATCGAGGCGGCCAAAGCCGCCCCCCAGTGCATTGCACTGATCAACAAATCCGACCTGCCCCAGCGCCTGTTCCGGGTACAGCTTCCCTTCCAGACCCAGATCTCCGTCTGCGCCAAGACCGGCGACGGACTGGACAGGCTCACCGCCAGTATCGAGCGCCTGTATGCCAGCGATCTGCCCTGCGACGGCAGCATTCTGACCAACGCCCGGCAGGCCGGGGCGGTGCAGCGCGCCAGAGACGCCCTTGACCGGGCGCTGCGCGCCATGAGCAGCGGCATCACCCCCGACGCGGTACTCACCGACGTGGAGACCGCCATGGAGGCGCTGGGAGAGCTGACGGGCAAAACCGTCCGGGAGGATATTACCCAGAGAATCTTTGAACGCTTCTGCGTGGGGAAGTAGAGAGGAAACGCCATGATCGCATATTTTGACAATTCTGCCACCACAAAGCCCTGCGCCGAAGCGGTTGCAGCCATGACCGACGCCTTACAGGAGGGCTGGGGCAATCCCAGTTCCCTGCACAAGCTGGGCATTGCCGCCGCCCGGCAGCTACGTCAGGCGCGGCTGGCAGCGGCGGCGCTGCTAGGCTGTGAGGCGGAACGGGTATTTTTTACCTCCGGCGGCACGGAGGCAGACAACTGGGCGGTTTTTTCCGGCGTCAAGCGTCTGCACAAGCGGGGCAGACACATTATCACCACCGCCGTGGAGCACCACGCCGTTCTCAATCCCGTCAGGGAGCTGGAAGCCCAGGGCTTCCAGGTCACCTATTTGCAGCCGGACAAAGACGGGCGCATCGGTGTGGAGGCGCTGGAGCAGGCGCTGCGCCCGGACACCATTTTTGTCTCCGTCATGATGGTCAACAACGAGACCGGAGCGGTCATGCCCATTGAAAAAATGGCGCGCCTGACCCATCGGGTCTGCCCCGATGCTTTGTTTCACACGGACGCCGTACAGGGCTTTACCAAGGTTCTGTTCCGCGCTTCGTCTCTGGGCGCGGATCTGATCTCCGTCAGCGGCCATAAGATCCACGGCCCCAAGGGTGTGGGTGCGCTGTACATCCGAAAGGGGCTTTCTCTGCCGCCCTATTTGTACGGAGGCGGTCAGGAGGGCAGCTACCGCTCCGGCACCGAAGCCCTGCCGGCCATAGCCGGTTTCGGTGCGGCCTGTCAGGCGGCAGCCGCCAATCTGCGTCAGGACATTGCCAGAGAAGCCCGGCTCAAAGCCCTTTGCCGGGAGGGACTGTCCCAAATTGACGGACTCGTTTTTCTGGGCGCGTCGGAGGCGCCCCACATTCTGTGCGTCTCCGTGCCCGGCCTGCGCTCTCAGGGGCTGATCAACTGTTTGCAGGACGAGGAGGTCTACGTCTCCGCCGGTTCCGCCTGTGCCAAAGGCCACCGCAGCCATGTGCTGCAGGCCATGGGCGTGGACAGCCGCGTCATCGACGGCGCGGTACGCATTTCTCTGAGCCGCTTTACCACGGAAGAGGAGGTTGCCCGGCTTGTGCGCGCCATGGGCGGCGCAGTACAGCGTCTCAGCCGCCGCTGAAACCGGGATACGCCCCAATACAGAAAACACCGCCGGTGATACCAGGTATCACCGGCGGCTTCTTATACATTACAATATAAATAATGACGATATACGCTGCGGCGGGCTTAACCGAAGATTCTGGTGAACAGGCTGACCAGATTGAAATCGTTAAAGACCACAACCGTAACCAGAGAGACCGTGGACATGATCTTGATGAAAATATCCAGACAGGGACCCACCGTATCCTTCAGGGGGTCGCCCACGGTGTCGCCCACCACCGCAGCATCATGGGCGGGCGTGCCCTTGCCGCTGCCGGGAATGGCGCCGGTCTCAATGTACTTTTTGCCGTTATCCCATGCGCCGCCTGCGTTGCCTGTGTAAATGGCGATCATAATGGAGCAGATGGTGGAGCCAATGAGCAGACCGCCCACAAATTCCGCGCCGAAGATAAAGCCGCACAGCACCGGCACCACAATGGCCAGCAGGGACGGGAACTTCATCTCGCCAATGGCGCCCTTGGAGGAAATCTCAATGCAGGTCTTGTAGTCCGGCTTTGCCTTGCCCTCCAGAATTCCGGGGATCTCCCGGAACTGGCGGCGCACCTCATCCACCATTTTCCGTGCCGCTTTGGCCACGGCGTCAATGAGCACGCCGGAGAACAGGAAGGGCAGCGCGCCGCCCACTATGGCGCCGGCAAGGGTCATGGGGTTGATAATGTTCAGAACCAGATCCGTACCGGCCTCGTTATAGGAGTACAGGTAGGAGATCATCAGTGCCAGAGCCGCCAGCGCACCGGAGCCGATGGCAAAGCCCTTGCCGATGGCAGCGGTGGTGTTGCCCACGGAGTCCAGCGTATCGGTGATCCGGCGCACGTCTTCGTCCAGACCGGACATTTCCGCGATACCGCCCGCGTTGTCGGAGATGGGTCCGTAGGTATCCACAGAGACGGTGGCCGTCACAAAGGAGAGCATGCCCATGGCTGCCATGGCCACGCCGTACATACCGGATACGGCATGGGCGACAATGATGGCCGCGCCCAGAAGCAGGCAAGGCGCCATGCAGGATTTCATACCCAGCGCCATGCCCTGGGTAATGGTCAGTGCCGGACCCTCCAGTGACGCATGCGCCAGACGCTTGGTGGGCTCATATTCCGCCGAGGTATAGTGTTCGGCAAAGGCGCCGATGAGCACGCCGGTGACGATGCCGATGGCTGCCGCCACCCACGGGGAGGCAAAGCCCAGCGTAAAGCCAAGGGCGTTGGACAAAACCGCCTTATCCGCAGAGCGGAACAGGAAGAAGGCAACGGCCAACCCCAGCAGGACGGTTGCGCCGGCAGCCACATAGGTGGCGCCATTGAGATCCTTATGGGGATCCTTGGACATATTTTTCTTAAACAGCAAAGAGGCGATGCCAATACAGCAGGAGATCAGTCCCACAGCCACAAACAGCAGAGGGAAGAGCACACAGCGCTGGAGCAGCTCCATGCTCATACCCGTGTTCAGCGCCTGAGACTGGAGGAACATATGGTAGGCCAGAATAATGCCGGAGGAAATGGCGCCCACATAGCTTTCCAGCAGGTCGGAACCAAGTCCGGCCACGTCGCCCACGTTATCGCCCACATTGTCGGCAATGGTGGCCGGGTTTCTGGGGTCGTCTTCGGGGATATGGGCTTCGGTCTTGCCCACCAGATCGGCGCCCATGTCAGCGGCCTTGGTGTAAATGCCGCCGCCCACACGGTTGAACATGGCAACCATGGAGCAGCCCAGCGCATAGCCGGAAAGGGTCATCACAAAGGGAATGAACTTCAGTCCCAGCAGATTCTCATAGCTGGCCGCGGTGACGTCCAACTGCTTCAGGCCGACGCCGAAGACCATGTAGACGATGAACAGACCCAGCAGGGCACAGCCTCCCACGCACAGACCCATGACCGAGCCGCCCTTGAAGGCGACCTTTACGGTCTTGCCGATGTCCCGGGTCTCCCGTGCCCGGTTGGAGACGCGGATGTTGGCGTAGGTGGCCACTTTCATGCCCACAAAGCCGGCGCAGGCCGACATGACCGCGCCGATGATCAGCGCCACCGCTGCGTGCCAGGTGGTAATAATCGCCATAATGACGGCCACCGCCAGTACCACGATGAGCAGCACCTTGTACTCGTAGCGGATAAAGGCGTTTGCGCCGGTGCGGATGGCCGAGGCGATCTCGCTCATCTTTTCCGTGCCTTCAGGGAGCTTTTTGATGCCGAAATAGTTGAACGCTGCAAAGGCAAGCGCCAGCATTGCGGCAAGTATGACCAGAATAATCAACAGATTCACAGTTCATCCATCCCTTCTCTTAATTTGCGTCCCGACGCGCCACACGCCGCGACGCCGCGCAGGAATTCAGCAACGCCGACAGAGCCGCCGACCGTCGGGAAATCCAAAAAAGCTCCCTTTCTTTCGCTCATTTCCCAACGTCAATCATTCTCCGCATTATTACATATATCACAAAATCTTGAAAAATCATATCCGCATTTTGGACAAAATTTACAAATTTTTTTCGTACAAATTGCCCTCTGCCGTCTGCATAACCCTGTCCGCGCCGCCGTATACTGTGGCGGAGGCGATGTCATGTCTAAAAAATATACCTGGAGTGCGGCGGTCGCCCTTGCCGCCTTTGCCGCCATTGTCATCGGCTGCGCCACAGGCATCCGTGCCCGCAGTCAGGAAAGTACCGCCCTCCCGGCGGCCTCCTGGGGTCTGTCCTTTCAGACCGAGGGGCAGCCGCCCGTGGGCAATGTCTCCCAGTCGGTGCTGGACGGCTATGACGCTGCTTTTCTGGGCGACACCACCCAGCCGGTGATCTATCTGACCTTTGACGCCGGGTATGAAAACGGCTATACGGAAAAAATACTGGATGTCTTAAAGACCCATGAGGCGCCGGCAGCTTTTTTCGTGGTGGGCAATTATGTGGAGCAGAACCCGGAGCTGGTCAGACGCATGGTGGCTGACGGCCACATCGTGGGCAATCACACCTATCACCACAAAGATATGCCCTCTATTTCCGATGAGGCCGCCTTTGCCCAGGAGTTGACTTCTCTGGAGGAGCTGTACTACGAGACCACCGGAGAGCAGATGTCCAAATACTACCGGCCGCCCCGGGGGGAGTATTCCGAGGAAAATCTCAAGCAGGCGCAGAAGCTGGGCTATAAGACGGTCTTTTGGAGTCTGGCCTATGTGGACTGGTATCAGGATGATCAGCCCTCTGCCGAAGAGGCCTTTTCCAAGCTGATCCCCCGCATCCACAACGGTGCGGTGGTGCTGCTGCACAGCACCTCCTCCACCAACGCGGAGATTCTGGATGAGCTGCTGCGTAAATGGGAGGACATGGGCTACCGCTTCGGCACCCTGGAGGAGCTGTTCTCCGGCAGCGCCGAGAGCAGGTAGTGTCTTTGACGGGATTTTTCCCGGCGGCTTGAAAGTCTGCACCATAAGAGGGCTTTTGCATAATATGGAATGAGCGGAATCGCTTGAAATTTTTGCAGGAGGTACTTCTTATGTGTTGCAATAACGGTCTTTTTGGCGGCAATAACTGCTGGTGGATCATCCTGGCAGTGATCTTCTTCGTCTGCTGCTGCAATAACGGCCACGACAACGACAACTGCGGCTGCGGCTGCTGAGTCTGTTCCAGGGTATAGGCATCCTGCCCGGCTGATGGCAGGGTCTCCGCGCCGGCTTCGGCGGCGGGAGCCAAACGCTCCCGCCCCGTCCGGCCAATGAGAGAACACGTCCGCGAGAGCGTCTGACCGCATCCGGCCGGCTGTTCCTCACGGGGCAGCCAGACCTTGATTCTCCCGAAGACCGGCATGCCCGGCCTCCGGGAGAACTTGTGTATTTGGCGGGGACAAGCCCCGTCATTTTTTCAATTTCATGTGATTTCTGTCATTTTACCATTGAAACCACAGGGCGAACCTGTTATAATGCATTAGAAAACTCACATTTTGGAGGGTAGGCAGGATGCGCAGCGACACATATCGGAGAAGCTCCTCCCAGAGCAGCCATCACAGCCATCATCACAGCTCCGGCGGATATCATGCGTCCGGTTCCGCCGACACCAGTCCCATTGTCATTTCCGGTCTGGACGAGACCTTTCGGGACGACCGCGCAGACTTCCATCTCATTACGCCGGCGTCCCACGGCGACAAAGCCAACTCCGGACGGGGCAGAAAACAGCCCTTTCGCCGCCGCTTCCGTCAGTTTTTCTTCCGGTTTGCCCTTGTCGTACTGGCCTGCGCGCTGGTCTTTGCTCTGGCCTGGGGCGTGATCTCTGCCCTGAACCGCATGGACACGACTCCTGCGCAGGACGAAAATGCCGTGGTCTTCCCCGATCAGTCTCAGACAGAGGAATCCGCCGATTTCCTGCTTCCCTGACAGGGGCGGGCGTCTTTTCTGCCCGTCTCAAGCGGAGTCCCATCGCCCCTACTGCACAAAATAAATGGCAGCGCCCGCTTTCGTTTTTTACGCGAAAGCGGGCGCTGCCGGTGTCTGCTCAGGGCAGAGGCGCGTCCAGAGTCACGGCACAGACCGGCGCGTCGGCGCTCAGACTGAGGCTCTGTACATACTGCCCGTTGACCAGCAGGTTATACACGCCGGGACTCACGCCATCAAACAGGACGCTGCGCTCGGTCTGTTCCTCCGGCGGCAGGTAAACGGAACGGTCGGTCACATCTCCGTTCCCGTCCTGCAGGCTCAGGGTCAAAAGCTCGGTCTGGGCGGTGGGATTTCCGGTGCGCACCGTCACCTGTACACAGGCAGCGTCACCGCCTTTCAAATACAGGATCTCTCCGTCCGACCAGCCGTTGCCGCCGCGTACCTCCAAGGCGGCGTTGTCCAGGAGCAAAAACTGCACCGAGCCAAGGCTGCGGTTCCATGTGCGGTAACAGCCCGGCGCCAAAGGGCCGGCTGTGACCTGCCCGTCTGCGGCCACGGGCAGGATCTGCAGGCGGTTTCCCGCCGTGTCGAAGATCTCTACGTTCTCTGTCTGGGGCAATGTTGTGCGGATGGCTATATAATACCCCTGCTGCGCTTCCTGTTCGGCAGCCGTCCGGCTTGTCTGTGTCTGCTGCTGTACGATCATCGGGCGGGGATCCTCCGACGACTGTACCTCTGCATTTCCGAACAGCGTTGCGCTGAGTGCGGCGGCTCCCATGAGAGCCGCCACACAGATCAGCCGTGCTGCATAGCTGTCCATCTTTTGTTCCCTCCTCCGCTATCAGTATAGGAAAAGACCGGGGCAGAATCGCAATAATTGTGTCGATACAGGGAAGAAAAATTTTTCCCGTTTTTTGTTTATTCCGCCACGTTCTGGTAATACTACACCACAGGAGGTGCACATGATGCAAAACAACCACTCGGAGAAATCCTTCTCCAAGAAAATCCGGGACAAGGGCTATTACATAGTCCTGCTCCTCTGCCTTGCGGCGGTGGGAGTCTCGGGCTATTTGTTCTGTAAGTCCCTTGCTGACGAAAGCAAAAGCAATCTGAATGAGGATTCTCTGGCTGTGCGGGAGACCGTCGCCCAGACCAAAGCCTCTCAGCCCGCCGACGCCGCTGAGGAGAATATGGTACAGGCGGTCATCGGCACGCAGGAGGAATCCACTACGGAAGCCAAAGCCGTCAAACCCACGGCCGTCTCACCGGTATCCGGAGACGTGGTGCAGACCTACAGCGTGGATCACCTGTCCTACAACGTAACCACCCGGGACTGGCGCACCCATGAGGGCGTGGATCTGCAAGCGGCACTGGGAGACGAGGTCTGTGCCGCCGCCGACGGTACGGTGGACGCCGTATTCAGCGACGATTTTCTCGGCCAGACCGTGGTCATCTGCCACGAAAACGGCTATGTGACCCACTACGCCAATCTGGCCGAGGATGTGAAGGTGGCCGTTGGCGATACGGTGCATGCCGGCGACGTGATCGGCGCCGTAGGCTCCACCGCTCTGCTGGAGGTAGGCGCCGACCCCCACCTGCACTTTGAGGTATACAGAAACAACGTCTCCATTGATCCCCAGAGCTTCCTGCAATAGCGGGTATTGCGCGGCATAGCTCCCGCATATTCTGCACGGCGGCAGGCGGTTCGTCCGTCCGGCGAAGCTGTGCGCAGCAGTGTCATGCAATATGCGTATGGGGCGCAAAAAGCCCGGGCGGCAGCCGCCGTCCGGGTTTTTTGCAGTATATTCAGTCTTTCATATACCGTCCCAGCATACGCATGAGCGTCTGATGGTGGCGGTGTTCGTCCTCTGCAAGGCGCAGAAACAGTTCCCGCTGCTCGGGAAAATCCTCCGCAGCCCGACGGTATGCCCGGCTGCCCTCGGCCTCGGCCAGGCACCGCTCCCGCAGGGCGGTACGCAGTTGGGTGGGCAGCTCCGGCACCCTGGGCTGCGGCTCCGTGCGCCGGTCGGTGAGCAGATAATACAGCGTATTCAGCTCCCGGGCGTGGTTGGCCTCTTCCGCCGAGATCCGCCGCAGCGCCTCTCTGTCCGCCCCCTGCACACGGTAGGACAGCCGGCGATAGGTCTCGCTGTCCTGTTTTTCGTCTCCGATCATTTCCGGCAATTTTTCCGGCAGCACCGCCCGTTGAGGCGTCACCGGGGTGTCGGAGGCCTGCACCCGCCGCCATACCTCCTGCTGCATATCAAAATTCAAAACCCGCATCTCCCTTCATGGCAGTATATGTTCCTGCCTGCCGGGAGGTGCGGGTTTGTTTTATTTGGTGCTCAGAGGCAGATCAATCTGAAACCACGAGCCTGCGCGGAAGATGGTCAGGCGCACCGTGTCCCCCGCCTCATGGGCGGACAGTGCCTGGTAATAGCCCTCCGGTGTTTCCACCTTGACGCCGTCCACTTCCGTGATAATGTCGTGTACGCGCAGCGCCTGCGACGCCAACGTATTTCTGCCCACGGCGCTGATCCAGATCCTGCCGGGATAGTCGCAGTAGATCTGGTACTGAATGGGGATCTGCGTAATTTCAATGCCCAGCCAGAGGCTCTGGCTGGCATACCCCGTATGGATGAGGTTTTCCACGATCTGCTTGGCCGAGACGATGGAAACCGCCAGATTGGGATCGCTGCCGCTGTCGGTGAGAAGCTGTCCCACCTGGGTGGTGATGCCCACCACCTGGCCGCTGGTGTTGATCACCGGACAGCCGTTGTTGCCGCTGCCAAAGCTGGCCGTAGTTTGCAGCAGGGTCATTTTTTCTCCGTTCACCACCGCCTCCGTGCTGATGGCAGAGACCACGCCCTCGGACAGGACGTTGTGGATTTGAGAGCCGTAGGGATTGCCGATGGAAATCACCCGGTCTCCTACGCTCAGACTGTCGGGATCGCCCAACTGCGCCGGCGTCAGGCCGTCGGCGTCGGCCTTGATCACCGCAATGCCCGTGGTGGACTCCTCCCCTACCTGCGTGGCCTGCGCCGTGGCGTCGTCGTAAAACGTTACGGTGACGGACAGGGCGCCGGAGAGAATGTCGTTGGTGGTGAGAATATAGCCGTCCCGGGTCAGAATGACGCCGGTGCCGGTCAAAGTGCCGTTATAGCCGTCGGTGGTAATGCAGACCACTGACGGATTGACGGCGCTGTAAAGCTCCTTGGCGGACAGCCCCTGCTGGGAGTCGGCCGCGCTGATCTGCAGGCTGACGTTGGTATCCGTATCGGCGCTCTGGGTAGTCTGCTCCATGTCCTCACTGCCCGAGGGCGTCAGCGTGCCCATATGGGCCGTGATCTGGCTCTCGCCGCTGTCCCGGTTGGTAAGAGTCAGGCGGAATTTCCCGTTTTCTTTCACAACACGAAGCTGGAACAGGCTGTCCAACACCACCATGCTGCCCAGCGCCACCAGCAGAATACACAGGATGACCAGCAGCCAGGTATGGGATTTTTTCGGTTTTTCCGGAATGGACGTGCCGTAGTATTGCTGGGGTTCCGGCTGTTTTTCCGGCATCTCCAGCAGCTCCGCCGGTTCCATTGGCGTTCGCTTGTCCTCCATGGCTGCACACCTCCTTCTGATTATGCCTTGCGTATGGTAAAGGAGAACTCCGTCTTTCCGTCCTTGCTGGAGACGAAGATGTCCTCCTCATGGCTGCAAATAATGGTTTTCACGATATAAAGTCCCAGACCCACGCCGTCCCGATCCACGCTGCGGCTCTTGTCCGTCTTGTGGAACCGGTCAAATACCAGCGGCAGCTCCTCGGGAGAGATGGTGGGGCCGGTGTTGCTCACGGACACCAGATACTTGTTGTTCCGGGTCTGGCTGATCCCCACGCCCAGGGTACCGCCCTCGGGGCAGAACTTCACCGCGTTGTCCATGAGATTGTATACCACCTGCGTAATGGAATCCGGGTCTGCAAAACCCATGGCCGCTTCGTCCGGGAGCTGGATCTGCACTTCGATATGCTTGTCGTTGATCTTCTTTTCAAAGCTGATGAGTACCTGACCTACCGTCTCGCACAGGTCAAAGTCGCATTTTTTCTCCTCGGGGATACCCTTGTCCTGCAGCCGGGAGATCTCCAGCATATTGCGCACCAGCCGGGACAGGCGCTTGACCTCACTGGAGACGATCTGCATATATTTCTGCTGCTGCTCCGGCGGGATCGTGCCGTCCAGGATCCCGTCCAAATAGCCGGAAATGGTGGTCATGGGCGTTTTCAGCTCATGGCTGACGTTGGCCACAAATTCCTGCCGCTTGGTCTCGGATTTTTCCAGCGCCTGGGACATATTGTTAAAGGCCACGGCCAGTTCGTCCATTTCCGCCGTGTTAAAGCCGCCTGTGGGTACCCGGACGGAGGTCTGCCCCCGTCCCAGCCGTCTGGCAGCATCGGCAAGCTGCTTCATGGGCTTGGTCTGCTTGCTCACCACAAGGTAGACCGCGGCAACGGCCAGAGGCAGGACGGTGAGCACCGTCAGCAGATTCAGCCGCAGGGTGCTGGTCATGACCGTCCGGGCAAGCTGGGCATCCGCCGAGGCAATGACATAGCCGCTGCGCTGGGTGGTGCCATAGGTATATACAGGCATGGCCACAGCGTAGCGTTTCTGGTCATAAAGATCCGTCACAAGCTTGGCAGAAAAGCTCTCGTTTTCCCCTTCCTGTGGATTGAGCTGTGTCGTGTCAAATTGGTAGCCCAGATGGTTACAGCTCTGCAGGCCGCAGGAACAGGAGGTGACGGTACCGCTTCTGTCCAGCACGACCACCGATTCCTCCGTGGCGCGGGAAATGAAGCTCAACTGCATCCGCAGCACCAGGGTCTGCTCCGCCAGCGTATCCACATTGCAGGCCTGCGCCATATCTGCTGCCGCTTCCGCCGTACTGCTCAGATCCTCGTGGATCATGTTGATGGTATAGCTGTAATACAGCACCTGAAAGGACAGGCTCAGCACCAGTATGGTCAGCAGAATCAACCCCAGTGTCAGCAGGAGCTGACGCGAAAATGTCCGTTTCAAGCGCCCTGCACCTCGAATTTATAGCCCACACTCCACACCGTCTTCAAAGACCACTGGTCGGACACGCCCTCCAGCTTTTCCCGCAGGCGCTTGATGTGTACGTCCACCGTGCGGGTGTCGCCGAAGTAGTCAAAGCCCCAGACCTCGTCGAGAAGCTGGTTTCTGGTATAGACCCGGTTGGGCGTGGAGGCCAGATGGAACAGCAGCTCCATTTCCTTGGGGGGCGTGGGCACTTTTTTGCCGTCGATGGTCAGCTCAAAAGCGTCCATATCGATAATGAGCTTGTCAAAGCACAGCTTTCTGGCGGTCTTTTCCGGCTCTGCGCCGCTTCTGCGCAGCACCGCCTCCACCCGCGCCAGCACCTCGCGCATTTCAAAGGGCTTGGTGATATAGTCGTCCGCTCCCATTTTCAGGCCGTTCACCTTATCCTCGGTCTCACCCTTGGCCGTAAGCATGATCACCGGAGTTTTGGACTCGGCGCGGATCATGCGGCAGACGCTCCAGCCGTCCAGCACCGGCAGCATAATATCCAGCAGCACCAGATCCGGCTGCACCTTCCGGAACAGCTCCACGCCCTTTCCGCCGTCGGCAGCCAGATGTACCTCATAGCCCTCCTTCTCCAGATACAGGCGCAGCAGGTCTGCAATATTGCCGTCGTCCTCGACGATGAGAATTGAGTTTGCCATGGCAGAAGCCTCCTTTTTCGTATAATCCAATTATAGTCGCAAAAGCCAGGATTAAGTGAACATTTTGTAAAGATTATGGCGGCTTTTTCCCCAGAAAAATGAACAGGAGCTATATTTATATCTTTTTGTCCGTCTTTTCGCCGGAGTTTTCTCCCGGCGCAGGCCGGACTTCAAGATTTTGTTGGAAACAGGGATGATTTTCTTGCAATTACGGTCAGAATATGTTATATTCTGAGTTTGCAAGAAGTATATGATATATCGGTACGGCGTGTGCCGTACACAGCAGGAAGGGAGAGAGCAGTTTGGCTCAGCAGGAAAACATCAGAAATATTGCCATCATCGCCCACGTTGACCACGGCAAGACCACGCTGGTGGACGAGATGCTCAAGCAGGGCGGCATTTACCGCGAAAATCAGGAGGTCGTGGATCGGGTCATGGACTCCGGCGACCTTGAGCGGGAGCGGGGCATTACCATTTTGGCTAAAAACACCGCCGTCCACTATAAAAATTACAAGATCAACATTGTCGATACGCCGGGACACGCCGATTTCAGCGGCGAGGTGGAGCGCATTCTCAAGATGGTCAACGGCGTTCTGCTGCTGGTAGACGCCGCCGAGGGCCCCATGCCCCAGACCCGCTTCGTGCTGCAAAAAGCGCTGGAGCTGGGTCACAAGGTCATCGTGGTGGTCAACAAGATCGACCGTCCCGATGCCCGTATCGACGAGGTGGTGGACGAGGTTCTGGAGCTTTTGCTGGATCTGGACGCCACGGACGAACAGTTCGAGTCCCCCACGCTGTTCTGCTCTGCCCGACAGGGCGTGGCCTCCTATGGCCCCCACGAGGAGGGTACGGATCTGACGCCCCTGTTTGAAACCATCGTCAACTATATTCCCGCCCCTCAGGGCGATCCCGAAGGCCCTCTGCAGGTGCTGGTTTCGTCTCTGGATTACAACGACTATGTGGGACGCATCGGCATCGGCCGCATCGAGCGCGGCACCATCCACCAGAATCAGGAGGTGGACATCTGCGACTACCACGACCCCGACCATCTGGAAAAAGGCAAGGTCGTTGCCCTGTACACCTTTGACGGTCTGGCCAAGGTGCCTGTGCAGCAGGCCTCGGCCGGAGAAATCGTGGCCTTTTCCGGTATGTCCGATCTGACCATCGGCCGCACCATCTGCGCCCCCGATCACCCGGAGCCGCTGTCCTTTGTGAAGATCTCCGAGCCCACCATCGAAATGACCTTCTCCGTCAACGACAGCCCCTTTGCAGGGCGGGAGGGCAAGTACGTCACCTCCCGCAACCTCCGCGACCGGCTGGAGAAAGAGCTGCTGAAAGACGTGTCCCTGCGGGTCACGGAGCAGAGCAACGACGCCTTTAACGTGGCGGGTCGGGGCGAAATGCACCTGTCCATTCTGATCGAGACCATGCGCCGGGAGGGCTATGAATTTGCCGTCTCCACGCCCCATGTGCTGACCAGAACCATCGACGGCAAGCTCTGCGAGCCCATCGAGCGCATGGTGGCAGACGTGCCTGAAAGCGCCATGGGCGCGGTCATTGAAAAAATGGGGCAGCGCAAGGGCGATCTGGTATCCATGACGCCTCTGGGCAGCCGCTACCGCTTGGAATTTCTGGTTCCGTCCAGAGGGCTGTTCGGCTACCGCAATGAATTTTTGACCGACACCCGGGGCGAGGGCATCATGTCCTCCGTGCTGGACAGCTACGCCCCCATGAAGGGCGAGATCGACCGGCGCAGCACCGGCTCTCTGGTGGCCTTTGAGACCGGCGAGACCACGGCCTATGGTCTGGGCAACGTGCAGGATCGGGGCGTTCTGTTTGTCAATCCCGGCACGCCCGTGTACGCCGGCATGGTGGTGGGCGCCTGCAACCGCAACGAGGACATGGCGGTGAACGTGTGCAAGAAAAAGCAGTTGACCAATATGCGTGCCGCAGGCAGCGACGATGCCATCCGTCTTTCTCCCCCCAGAGTTTTCTCTCTGGAGCAGTGTCTGGAATATCTGGCGGATGACGAGCTGTTGGAGGTCACCCCCAAGAGCCTGCGGATTCGCAAACGGATTCTGGATCACGCGGCGCGCATGCGTCAGGTGATGAAAAACCGCTGAATACAGACAGCCGCAGGAGCGTTCCATGGAACGCTCCCGCGGCTTTTTTGCTCAGTCTATCACAAGGTCATAGGTCTCAGAGCCGCTGCCGCCCACGGAATACACCGTAGCGATCACATGCAGACGGGCCTCCTCGTCCAGATACATGGGCATATCCGTGCCGTAGTTGTCCCCGGA
>JAQYBZ010000072.1 GCA_029003235.1 Bacillota bacterium | reverse complement strand
ACCGCCACCTGCCACCGGTAGTCCTGTATCAGCAGCCTGAGCAGCCGCCCGAGGGTGCCCTTGCGTACCCTGGGGGCGTTTTTTGCGGACATCCGGGGCGTGCCCGGACCTTTAGGCATGGGCTTCATCGTTGCCGCCTCCTTTCGTCTGGGATGAATAGACCTCTGCGTAGATCTGACAGGTTTTGAGCAGCGTGTCGTGGTCGCCGCAGGCCGCAATGCGCCCGTTGTCCATGACCACAATGAGGTCGGCGTCCTGCACCGAGGCGACGCGCTGGGCGATGATGAGCTTGGTGGTACCGGGGATTTCCCGGCGCAGCGCCGCCCGGATGAGGGCGTCGGTCCTGGTGTCCACGGCGCTGGTGGAATCGTCCAGAATCAGCACCTTGGGCTTTTTCAGCAGGGCGCGGGCGATGCACAGCCGCTGCTTCTGGCCGCCGGAGACGTTGGCGCCTCCCTGCTCCAGATAGGTGTCGTACTTGTCGGGAAACTGCTGGATGAACTCGTCGGCCTGAGCCAGACGGCACACCCGCTCCAGCTCTTCGTCCGAGGCGTCCGGGTCGCCCCAGCGCAGATTCTCCTTGATGGTGCCGGAAAACAGCACGTTTTTCTGCAGCACCACCGCCACCTGCTGGCGCAGGGCGTCCATGTCGTAGCGGCGCACATCCACGCCGCCCACCCGCACGGCGCCCTCCGTGACGTCGTACAGGCGGCAGATAAGCTGGATCAGGGTGGACTTGCTGCTGCCGGTGCCGCCGAGGATGCCCACGGTCTGGCCGCTTTTGATGTGCAGATCCACGCCGGACAGAGCGCATTTTTCCGCCTTGGGGTTGTATTTGAAGCTCACGTTGTCAAAATCGATGCTGCCGTCGGCCACGGTCATGACAGGCTGGGGCGGATTTTTCAGGTCGCTTTCCGTGCCCAGCACCTCGGCGATACGCTGTGCCGATTCCGTGGCCATGGTGATCTGCACGAAAATCATGGACACGAACATCAGCGCCATGAGAATCTGCATACTGTAGGTGATCATGCTTGACAGATTGCCCACGTCCATGGCCACGCCGCCGGTGGAGACGATAATTTTGGCGGCGAAGAAGGAGATCAGCAGCATACAGGCGTAGACGCAGAACATCATCAGCGGATGGTTAAAGGCCAGAATCTTCTCCGCATGGGTGAAATCGCTGCACACGTCGTCGGCGGCCGCGCCGAATTTCTGCTTTTCATAGTCCTCCCGGACGAAGGACTTGACCACCCGCATCCCCTTGACGTTCTCCTGCACGGAGTTGTTCAGATTGTCATATTTGCGGAACACGGCCTTGAACAGGGGCATGGCCCTGCGGATGATCAGCACCAGACCCAAGGCCAGAATGGGCACAATGACCACAAAGACCCAGGTCAGCCTGCCGCCCACCTGAATGGCCATGAGGATGGAAAACAGGAGCATGAGCGGCGAACGCACGGCCACGCGAATGAGCATCATAAAGGCGGTCTGCACGTTGGTCACATCCGTGGTCAGCCGGGTCACCAGACTGGAGGTGGAAAACCGGTCGATGTTGGAAAACGAGAAGCTCTGCACCTTTTCAAACAGATCGTGGCGCAGATTGCAGGCAAAGCCCGCCGAGGCCGTGGCGCACAGGCGGCCGGAAAGGACGCCGAAGCACAGAGAGCCAACGGCCATGACCACCAGCACGGCGCCGTAGCGCAGCACCTGGGGCATGGAGCAGCCGTTTTGCAGGGCGTTGATCAGGTTGGCCATGACCAGCGGCAGCACGCACTCCAGCGACACCTCGCCCACCATGCACAAGGGGGTCAGAATGGTTTGTTTTTTGTATTGCCGGATACATCCGGCCAGACGTTTAATCATGTACTACCTCCTGAAGAAAGGGTTCCGGCAGCGCGCCGGTACGCAGAATATTGTCCAGCACCTTGTCCAGCAGCAGACAAAGCCGGTCGAGCTCCTCCCCGGTCAGGCCGCCCATGAGCATATCCTCGGTGCGCTGCAGTCCCGCCACGATCTGACGGTGGCAGCACAGCGCCTTGTCCGTGGCGACAATGCTTTTGCGCCGCCGGTCGCCCCGGTCGGCCTGAAATTCCAGAAAGCCCTTGTCCTCCAGACGGCGCAGGATCCCTGTGACCGTGGGCTGGGACAGGCCGAACTGGCGCACCAGATCGCTGGGATAAATGGGCTCGCCCCGATGGCGGTTGAGATAGCGAAGCACCAACCCCTGAGAGGAGGTCAGTCCCAGCTCGGCGATCTGCGCCGTGCGCATCTGATCCAGCGCCACGCTGATGTGCTTGATGCGCAGGCCAATGTCCCGTCTGGTATCCCGGTTGGTATCCCGGTTGGTATCCCGGCTGGTATCCGGGGCGGCATCCAGACCCGTGTCCCGTTGGGTATCCCGGTTCATGTCCCGCACGGCAGTAGACATATGCTCACCTTCTTATAATTATTTAGCTGGCTAAATATTAGCACACTTACAATCGGAAATCAACAGGAAATTTTCCCGTTTATGCGGTATATTTCTTTCGTTTTTCCACACACGGAGCCGCCGGGGAGGAAAAAACGGAAAATATTGCCCTGCCGCCTGTGGAAATTCTCCCCTGAATATTGTATAATATAAATTCATGATAAACTCCGGGAGGAATGACTATGACCGGCTTACTGCTCCGGCTGTTTGTAAAAAACTATAAAGATACGGATTCGCCCCAGGTGCGTTCCGCCTGCGGGAAGGTGGCGGGTCTGGTGGGCATCGTCTGCAACCTGCTGCTGTGCGCGGGAAAATTTCTCATCGGCACCCTGTCGGGGGCGCTGTCCATTGCCGCCGACGCTGTGAACAACCTGTCCGACGCGGCCTCGTCCATCATCACGCTTCTGGGCTTCAAGCTGGCGGAAAAGCCCGCCGACGATGAGCATCCCTTCGGCCACGCCCGGCTGGAATACCTGTCCGGCCTCATGGTCTCCGCCCTGATCCTCATTATCGGCGCCATGCTGCTGGTCTCGTCGGTGAAAAAGCTCTTTTCCCCCGACCCGGAAACGGTGGCCGTGTCGGCGGTACTCATCATCGTGCTGCTGCTGTCCATCGCCGGCAAGCTGTGGCTCATGCTCTTTTATAAAAAAGTGGGTAGGCACATCAAATCCGCCTCTCTGGAGGCCAGCAGCGCAGACAGCCGCAACGACGTGCTTTCCACGGCGGCGGTGCTTCTGGCCTGCGTGACCGGCGCCCTCATCCAACGCTTTACCGGTCATGACGTGGGCGGCTATATCGACGGCGCCATGGGCGTGCTGGTGGCTTTGTTCATTCTGGTCAGCGGCTTCGGCATCGCCAAAGACACCATTTCCCCGCTGCTGGGCGAGCCCGCCGACCCGGAGCTGGTGCGCTCTATCCGTGACGACATCCTTGCCCATGACAAGGTGCTGGGCATCCATGATCTGATCGTCCACGACTACGGCCCCGGCCAGCGCTTCGCCACCGTCCATGTGGAGATGGATATGCGCATCCCGCCGCTGGACGCCCACGACATCATTGACAATATTGAAATGGACTTCCGGAAGAACCACCACATTGAGCTGGTCATCCACTATGACCCGGTGGTCACCGACGACGCCGAGGCCAACCGCATCCACGCGCACATGGTGCAGGCGGCCAGGGACATCGACCCGGCCTTGAGCCTCCACGATTTTCGCATGGTGCGCGGCCAGAGCCACAACAATCTGATTTTTGATCTGGCCGTGCCCAAACAGCTTCGGGGCAAGGAAAAGGAGCTGCACCAGCGTCTGCTGGACGCCCTTTCCGACGAGCCGAAAAAATATTATCTGGTCATTACCTACGATGAGGCGGCCTTTAACGCCCTGCCGGCTTCCGCCGGTTCGGAGTGAAAAAAGTCCGGGACAGGAGGACGCCATGACAGAGAAACTGTTTTATGCCGATCCCTATCTGCGCTCCTTCACGGCACAGGTGCAGAGCTGTACCGAGGAAAACGGCCGCTTTGCCGTGGTGCTGGATTGCACGGCCTTTTTCCCCGAGGGCGGCGGCCAGAGCTGGGACACGGGGGTTCTGGGGTCTGCTGCCGTGACGGAGGTGCAGCAGCGGGACGGGTGCATCGTCCACTACTGCGACCGGCCGGTTTCCGGCGCGGTCACAGGCCAAATCGACTGGGCGCGGCGCTTTGATCTCATGCAGCAGCATTCCGGAGAGCATCTGGTCTCCGGCTGCGTGTTCCGCCGCTTTGGCCTGCACAATGTGGGCTTCCATTTGGGGGCGGAGGTCATGACTGTGGACTTTGACGGCCTGCTTACGCCCCAGCAGTTGGAGCAGATCGAGCTGGCCGCCAACGAGGCCGTGTGGGCGGATCTGGAAACGGAGATTCTCCTGCCCACGGAAGAAGAATTATGTAAACTTGAATATCGGAGCAAGCGGGAAATTGAAGGGCAGGTGCGGCTGGTACGCTTCCCCGGCGTGGACACCTGCGCCTGCTGCGGCACCCATGTGCGCCGCACGGGGGAGATCGGCCTGATCAAGCTGCTCTCGGCGGTAAAATTCCGGCAGGGCGTGCGGGTGGAGCTGGTGTGCGGCCGGCGCGCCTATGCCCATGTGTCCGCCGTGGCCGCCCAGAACCGGCGCATTTCCAACCTGCTTTCGGCCAAGCCTTTGCAGACCGCCCAGGCGGCGGAACGCATGGCCGACGAGCTGAGCCGGACGAAATTTGCCCTTTCCCGCACCCGCCAGCGCTGCGACGAGCTGCTGGCGCAGCGCCACGCGGGACAGGCGCTGGCGCTGGTCTTTGAGCCGGAGCTGTCCGCCGACGGCCTGCGCCGTCTGACGGCGGCGCTCATGGAGACCACCGGCGGCCTGTGCGCCGCCTTCTCCGGCACGGACGAGGCGGGCTATCAGTACGCCCTGGGGCAGACCGGCGGCGATCTGCGCCAGTTGGTAAAGACCATGCACCAGACCCTCGGCGGCAGAGGGGGCGGCAAGCCCTTTTTCGCCCAGGGCTTCGTTTCGGCCTGTCGGGGGCAGATCGAGGCATTTTTTGCCCCCTACGAGAAGCGGCTGTAGCTCCGGCCGCCCTCCAGCGTGGCGCCGTATTGTTGGGCAAGCTGGGACACGGTGAGAAAGGTAAAACCCCGCTTTTGCAGCGCGTCGATGATCTGCCCGGCGGCCTCGGCGCTGCTGTCGCTGGAGTCGTGCATCAGAATAATGTCTCCGGCGCGCACGTTTTTCGTCACCCGGCGCACCACGGCGGCGCTGTCGTGGGTCGCCCAGTCCAGAGGATCTACCGACCACAGGATAATGGGAAACTGGCGGCACAGGGAATCCTCCGGCAGCTCTTTTGCCGTCAGACCGCCGGGTGGCCGCAGCAGCGCCGGCGCCTGCCCGGAAATCTCTGCGATCTCATAACATTCACAGGTCAGTTCCCGGTTTAATTCTTCCTCGCACATCTGGGTAAAATAGTGGTGGCTGCACCCGTGCAGACCGATCTCGTGGCCGTCCGCGGCAATGCGCTCCGTCAGCTCCGGGTACTGCTCCACCCGATAGCCGCAGAGGAAAAAGGTGGCGCACACCCCTTTTTCCTCCAGAATATCCAGCATTTTTTTCGTGTATTTTCCCGTGGGGCCGTCGTCAAAGGTCAAGGCGATGCAGCCGCCGTCGGCTGCCGCGCAGGGCAGCGCGAGACACAGACACAGCCCCAGACTGATCAACAGTTTTTTCATGTCATCCGTTCCTTTCCCCCATAGCTTTTCCGCCGGGGCGCCGTTTCATCCGGGGCAGCGCCTTTCCGGGACGATTTTTGCCCCGAAAACAGAGTTCGGCGCGTTTCAGGAGGTCTTGTTTATGACACCCATATGTCCCGTCTGCGGCCAGCCCCTTTCCATGGGCTCGGCAGTCTGGCGCTGCCCGGCAGGCCACAGCTTTGACGTGGCGCGTCAAGGTTATGTAAACCTGCTCACCGTAGACCGCAAACATTCCCGCCATCCCGGCGACACCAAACAGATGGTGGCCGCCCGGCGCGCCTTTCTGTCCGCCGGGCACTACGCCCCCATCGCCCGGGCGCTTTGCCGGATACTGGCG
>JAQYBZ010000071.1 GCA_029003235.1 Bacillota bacterium | reverse complement strand
GCAATGGCCGTGAGCTTTGCCTTGGAAATCAGTCCTTTTTTCATGCTCTCACTCCTGCTTCAGATTTACTCCCTCATATCTGGGGGCAAATGGCCTTCAGGTTGCACTTTTTCGGTCAACTCACGGCGCGCCGATGACGTTGTTTCGTCGAAATATTGCTGGACATCCCATTTTGTAGCTGATATACTGAATACAGAAAAACCCCGGCCGCGGACGCGCCGGAGTATTATTGAAGCTGGAGAATGCGTATGACCTTAAAAAAATGGCTTCTTGTGCTGCTGGCAGCGGCACTGGTACTGTTTCTGGGCTGCATTGCAGTCAATGTACTGGCAGACCCCTTCGGCGTGTTCGGCGACTGTCTTTTTCACTGGCCGGAATACGCCATGGCCAGCAATGCCGCCACGGGGAAGATTGCCTATCTGCAGGCACATCCCGACACCTACAACGCCTATATCATCGGCGCTTCCGCCGCGTCTGCCCTTGATCCGCAGACGCTGAACACCTATACCCAGGACAGCTATTACAACCTCTGTCTGCCCGACGGCAACGCCGGAAATTACGGTGCGCTGGCAGACTATGCTCTGGCGCAGGAAAACACAAAAAGCATCGTACTGTGCCTGTCTGTTTCGGATCTGTGTGCAGATCAGTCTGCCGATACTCTGAAAACCGCAGGACATCGCCTGGCAACGGGAGAAAACGCCCTGACTTTTTACGGCAAATACGCACTGTGCAATCCGCTGTACAGTCTGAAAAAAGCCTACCGCTGGACGAAACGCACCACTTTGTGTCAGGACTATGACTGCTTTGTGGCGCAGACGGGCTGTTACGACCGCAGAAGGCAGGACGTGGCGCGTATCGGTGATGGAACTGTTTATGCGCAGCAGTACGGCGATCGCTTCTTAGCCCAGAGTCTTAGTCTGGATCGCATGACGGCCTGTGTGGAGGATGTGCGCGCCATCCGGCAGCGCTGCGACGAGGCCGGCGTCCGTCTTACCGTTCTGCTGGCGCCCATCCACGAAAACCAGCTTTCCCTCTGCGAAGAACAACTGGCGCAATTCCGCACACAGCTTGCAGCCGTCACCGACTACTGGGATTTCAGCACCTCCAGTCTTTCTCAGGACGCCCGGTATTTTTATGACAGCCTGCATATGCGCGACGCCGTGGGCGATATGGCGCTGGCGCGGATCTTTGGCGATGATCAGGTCTATTGCCCCGACGACTTTGGCGTCTGCATCACAGCCCAAAATGTACAGACCGAGGCGCCCGTTCTGCCAGCCGGCCAGCAAAGCAGCCATACTGTCACCGTTCCCGTTTTGATGCTCCATCACGTCGCTGAGACGGCCATCTCCAAGGACACCCTTTCTCTGGAAAAGTTTCAGCATGTGCTGCAAGTCCTTTCCGATGCCGGGTATCACACGGTATCCCTGTCCCAGCTTATTGATTATGTAAACCGTGGCATGGAGCTGCCGGAAAATCCCGTCTGCCTGACCTTTGACGACGGCTACCTGAGCAATTACGAGCTGGCCTTCCCTCTTTTGGCGCAGTACGGCATGAAAGCGGCCATCTTTATGGTGGGCGCTTCCGCCGGACGCACCACCTACAAGGACACGGACTACCCCATCATCCCCCACTTTACCTACGCCCAGGCGGTGGAGATGATGGACTCGGGGCTGATTGAGGTACAGTCCCATACTTACGATATGCACCAGTACGCCGACTACGAGACCTCCTCCACAGTACGCTATTCCGCCGCTCAGCTTCCTGAGGAGTCAGAGCAGGACTATGTGGCGGCGCTGACAGAGGATTTGCAGACATTCCGCAGGAATTATGAGGAAAACACCGGCCGGTCTGTCTATGCTCTGGCCTATCCACACGGGGACTTTACCACCCTGTCGGAAGTTCTGATCCACGATTCCGGGATTTCTGTCACTTTCTGTATCGAGACCAGCCAGCGAAACACGCTGGTCAAAGGTCTGCCCCAGTCCCTTTACGCCCTGTGCCGTCTGGATGTCAACGAGACGCTGTCTGACGATACGCTGCTGGATTATCTGGCCGACAGGGAATAAAAAGGCGCGCTGAACTGTGCAGCGCAGCCATCGCTTGAATGTGTCGCCGCAATTCGGCGTTATTTCTTCCCGCCCGGTGATAATATTTTGTAAAAAAGGGCTTTACAAATCAAGAAATTGTGGTATACTAAAATCGTAATAATAATTATTACTATTTTGGTAGGAGTATTATGGAACGGATCAAAAAACACAGCTACAAGCGAGACGCCATTCTCGCCTGTCTGCGTGGGACAAGAACCCACCCGGCTGCGGAATGGATCTACGACCAGCTCAAACCGCAGATTCCCGATCTCAGTCTGGGAACCGTCTATCGGAATCTGGCGGGTTTCCGCGCTGACGGCACCATTGTTTCCGTCGGCACGGTCAACGGCAACGAACGCTATGACGCCAATACGGTTCCCCACGCCCATTTTATCTGCCGGCACTGCGGCAGCATCATTGATCTGGAGGACATTCCCCTGACCCTCCCGGCGGTGCAATGCGGCGCGATTACCGGCTGTCAGATCTCGTATACCGGCGTATGCAATCGCTGCGCTGAAAATAAAAAATAATTTTTTGGAGGATATTATTATGAAGTATGTATGCCCTGTTTGCGGTTATGTTCACGACGGCGAGCTGCCCGAAGGCTTTAAGTGCCCCGTTTGCGGCGTTCCCGGCAGCAAGTTCAAGAAGGTAGAAGGCGAAATGAAGCTGGCTGCCGAGCATGAGTTCGGCGTCGGCGCCAAGCTGGACGGCGTTCCCGAAGAAGACAAGAAGTATATCCTGGAGCAGCTCAAGGCCAACTTCCAGGGCGAATGCTCCGAAGTGGGTATGTACCTGTGCATGGCTCGTATTGCTCACCGCGAGGGCTATCCCGAGATCGGCCTGTACTGGGAAAAGGCCGCCTATGAAGAGGCAGAGCACGCAGCCAAGTTTGCCGAGCTGCTGGGTTCTGAGCTGGAGCCCAACATGACCGATTCTACCAAGAAGAACCTGGCATGGCGCGTAGACTGCGAGTTCGGCGCGACCCAGGGCAAGTTCGATCTGGCCGCCTGCGCCAAGAAGAACGGTCTGGACGCCATTCACGACACCGTCCACGAGATGGCCCGCGACGAAGCCCGTCACGGCAGAGCACTGGAAGGCCTGCTGAAGCGTTACTTCGGCTGATTCGGGAGGATTTACGATTATGAAGTATGTCTGCAATCTGTGCGGCTGGGTCTATGACGAGGAAGAGACCGGCGTGAAGTGGGAAGACCTTCCCGAGGATTTTGTCTGTGAGCTTTGCGGCGCAAGCAAAGAGGATTTCACTGCGGAGGCGTAAGACATGAAGATTCGCATCAATAAAGATATTGTCGAGTTTACGCCGGAACACGCTGCCGAGGCAGCGGAGCTGGAAGCTCTGTGGGTCAAGATGGGCAACTGCACCGGCGCCACCAAGTCTTTGCAGCCTATGGGCGTCTATATCCCCTCCGAAAACAAGACCGCGACCTTCCACATTGAGGGTCTGAGCCTGCAGGAGAAGAACGACATTCCCGTGATCCGGGCGCCCTACGACACGGACGTCTACTGCGTCACCTGCAACAAGACCCAGCACGTCAAGGCAGGCGAGCCCATTCCCTTCTGCTGCGGCAGACTGATGGAGATTTTGGACTGATATAGCCCACGAGGGAGCGGAATTCTCCGCTCCCTCTTTTTTGTATTGAAAAGCAAAACCATCTATAACCATGCAAACCCCTTCAGGATTCTCTCTCCGATAGAAAAACCATCAAGCTCTGTAGCTGCTGTCGCAATTCGTACCAGAAATATAAGTGCGCTTTGCAGAATGAGCTTTGGATTGATAAAAATGAAAAAAATTGCGGTACATCTGTTATGGTGTACCGCTTTTCCATATCCGCTATTCCTATCATTTAGCTTGCCCTTTGTGCAGCTTTTAAGGATTTTCCACCTCAAAAATATCTTCATAGCTGACTTTTAGAATTTGCTTGATCAGAATAACCTCATCTGGATAGAGGTGCCTTTGACCAACCTCAATTTTGGCAACGGCACTTCGTGTAATATCGCAGCCCAAGAGCTGGAGCTTTGCAGATAATACCTCCTGCGTCATGTTGGCTTTTTCTCTTAAAATACGAATGTTGTTCCCCACTCGCTTTTCGACAGTATGATTCATGCAACGCTCCTTTGCACTAAAATAGGTGCAAAAATTAGTTGATTTTATTATATCCGTCTGTTATAATGGGTTTGCACCTAAATAAGTGCAATTAGATCTGATTTGATGCAATGCAATTTCCTGTCGTTCTATCGAATTACAGAAAAAGGAGCGTAATGTATGGTCACACTCATATTGTTTGCTGTTTTTAACCAAATAAACTTCTTTGTTGGTCTGGTGTTTGGCGGAATTGGTCTGGCTGTGGACATTTTCTTGATTAAGTTTCTGCTTCGAAAAATGGGCATCCTGAAACCTGCACAGGAGAATAAACCAACTGACAGCAAAGCACCGGAAGAAGAACACATTAAGAAAAGTCCGCTAAGCGATGTGCAGCTATTGGTTTTAGGAGACTGTTACAACAAAAAGGAAGAAGACGAAAAGCTTTTAGCTGCCTTTTTCCTTCGCTATCTGGAGGAGATGCCCGAATTAAAGGCACTTACGGAAGCAGGGAAAGAGATCGACTTATTCAGCTTTGTGGCAGTGTCGCAAGACAGGGTGATACAATGCTTTGACAAGGTTTTTGAGGGTCAGATCCCTCAGCCTGAGGAGGAATATATCAATTTAATTGACAGAGCCGTCGACATTGCTTGTGGAAAGCTGATCGCCTTTCTTAAGAAACTGAATCACTCTCTTTACGGTAAGACAGCCTTACCCGTTGCCTATGCAGTGGCCAGCGGACTTGTGAGTCCGGATGAAGATTGGCTGTATGACGAGATCTTGTTTGATGCAACACCTGAAACCGACCCCGAAGGAGAAAAAACATTTGAAAGGATTCGGCCCATGCTGGAAGCTGCCGGCTGTCCGGTCGAAAACGAATAAAGTAATCCCGTGCGTCGCGCACACTCGCATCGTGCTAACGCGCGTTGCGCCGTCTTATGCAGAATTTGATAAAAGGCCATGAAAGCTTTTTATCTGATTCAAATATAATATTTAGGAGGAATTCGCTATGGCAAGAGAGACAATTCGAGATTTCAGCGGTAAGATCATCGCATTTATCGAGGACGATCCCAATCGAAAGAGTGTCCGCTCATTTGACGGAAGATTGCTCGGATGGTACGATAAGAAAAACGGCAACACCTATGAATTCAGCGGCAGGATGGTTGCGAAAGGTGATGCTACCGGGATGCTGATCGGCAGATAAGCAGGTTTCGATCCCGGTAAAATTGTGCAAATCATTTCATTTTCCTTTCAAAAACTGTGCAATTCTACAAAGTTTTTCTAAATTAGTTCATATTTGCCGCATCACCCATTATAGTATAAATCGCTGTGTTGTAAAGCCCATTGGTGTTTGCCGATGGGCTTTTCCTTATGGAGAAAGTATATATTTTTAGGAGGCAACGGCATGAAGCAGGCATTTATCATTTATGAATTGGTGAAATCGGCACAGGTGGGCGGGCATTTATTGCGGAATTTGGATCGCTTTGATATGGGGCAATTCATTTCAAAG
>JAQYBZ010000070.1 GCA_029003235.1 Bacillota bacterium | reverse complement strand
GCCATGTATGCAGGACGATCTGCCGCCGGGTTTCACAACAAATCAAAACGTGCGCACAAAGCCCCTCTCTACACTTATACACATGGATTATAGCACAAGCATTATTTCGTTGCAAGCGTTTTTATGAGAATTTTTCTTCCTTTTCCAGTTTTTCCTTTGGCCGCTAGGTTGCATTTCTGCGCAGTCTGTGGTATCTTGTATATGCTTATTATTAAATGGTATATTGGTGTGGTATGTCATGTGCGCCCTCGGTTTGGCCGGAGGTTTGCCCGGGAGGTTTTGGAAGAATATGATCGATTTACACTGTCACATTCTGCCCGGCGTGGACGACGGCGCCGCCGGGCTGGAGGTCTCCTGCCGAATGGCGGAGCTGGCAGCCGGGTGCGGGATCGATACCATTGTGGCCACGCCCCATTGCAACACCCGCAACGCCCAGGGCAACTATCGTTCTCCGGAGCTGCTGGCGCGCTGCCGCAGGTTGCAGCAGGCCTTGGACGAAGCCCATATCGGCGTGCGCATTCTGCCGGGAGCGGAAGTTCTGATGCGGGGTGATCTGCCCGCTCTGCTGGAGCAAAAGCGGCTGCAGAGCCTCAACAATTCCCGGTATCTTCTGGTAGAGTTCTATTTTGACGAGCCGCCGGAGTATATGCTCCGGTGCCTGCATCTGGTGAAAAAGGCTGGCTATGTCCCCGTTGTTGCCCATCCGGAGCGCTACGGCGCGGTGCAGGACGACCCGGAGCTGGCCGTGTACTGGGCGCAAAACGGCTGCGTTTTGCAGGCGAACAAGGGCAGTCTTCTGGGCAGGCTGGGGCAAGGTTCCCTGCGCACGTCCCAGACGCTTTTGCGCCGGGGCTTCTACGCCGCCATTGCCAGCGACGCCCATGGCTGCGAGGTACGCACGCCGGATATGCGCCAGCTTTGCACCGCATTGGAGCGCCAGTATCCCGTCGAATACTTACAGCTTCTGCTCTATGAAAATCCCATGCGCATCCTTCATGACCGTCCCATCGTCCCCTTTTCCCCGGAGGATGGCGCCCCGTAGGCCGGTACGGTGGGAAGAACAGCTTCCTCGGCTTTTCCCCGCAGTTGCGGCAGAGCCTTCGCCCGCCGGGTCAAGGGATCGTAAATCCTCCGGCCAACTGACAGTATCATGCTTTCGCAGCGACACTGCGGTTTGCAGCTCCCCCGGGATTTGCAAAAAAAGATCCTGTACAACAAATTTCTCCGCATGAAATGCGTGGGCGGCAGATGCAGGCGCATCTGCCGAATAAAAACGCTATGAAGTGTTTTTATTAGATTTAGGTATAAAAGGAGTTTTCCCATGTTGCTCAAGAGAATTAAAATTGCTCTGATCGTTGTCACCGCTCTGGTGGCCGTCGCCTTTTGCGGCGTGATGATCCACGAGTATACCCACAAGGACGTGTCCGCGCCGGTGTTTACCTGCGACAGCGACATTCTGGAGGTCAGCGTCCACGCCACGGACGCCGAGCTGTGCGCCGGGATGCACGCCTATGACAACATGGACGGCGACATTACCGATCAGATCCGCGTCATGAACGTGTCCCAGCTCATCAATCAGACCGACGCCACCGTGACCTATCTGGTCTTTGACGGTGCCTCCAACTCCGCCACCTACAGCCGCACCATCCGCTACACGGACTATCACGCGCCCCAGTATACCCTGAGCAAGCCCCTGATCTACTCTACGGGCGAGACGGTGACGCTTCTTGACCGGCTGAGTGCCAGCGACGTACTGGACGGGGACATCAGTGCCGCCATTCTGCTGACCAGCTCCCACGTCTCCAACGCCATTCCCGGCAGCTACCCCATCACCGTACAGGTGACCAACAGCGCCGGAGATTCGGCCACTCTGCCTCTGACGGTACTGATCAACAGCAACAGCCTGACTCTGCCGGAAATTCATTTGAAAAGCTATCTGATCTATGTCCCCGCAGGCACCGAGCTGGACTACGAGAGCTATGTTCACTACGTCTACGACCCCGTGGACAACAAGATCTCCAACCGTCTGAAGGTCACCTGCAACGCCGACAGCGTGGATTTGAACACCCCCGGCGTATACGAGGCCTACTATTATTATCTGGGCGCCTCCGGGGAGACCGCCTCCGTGATTTTGACCATCGTTGTGGAATGAGCCGTATTTTTTAGGAGTCGTTTATGGAAAAGAGTAAAAAAACCTCCGCCTGGGCCAACATCGAGCCTTACTGCGTTATCCGTTCTATTCTGAAAAATTTCTGGATGGTAATTGTGACGGCACTGCTGTTCGTCATGTCTGTCTATCTGTATCAGACGGTGCTGGAAAAGCCCAGCTACAGTTGCACCACCACCTTTTCCGTCACCTCCAAGACGGCCATGCTGACCGCCGTCACCAATTCGTCCAATTCCGCCACCACCAGCGCCGCATCGCAGTTCGCGCAGCTACTGCAGAACCCTACCCTGCTCAACGCAGCGGCAGAGGAGCTGGAGCAGAGCGAATTTCCTGCCCAGGTGAGTGCCACTGCCATTGAAGGCACCAATCTTGTAACCATGAACGTCACTGCCGAAAGTCCCAAGCTGGCCTATGACAGCGCCGTGGCCATTTTGCACAATTACGAGGAATACAGCCAGTACATCTTTAACTCCGTGGTCATGAAACCCGTGACCATGCCCAACGTGCCCACGTCTCTGGCTTCCCAGCGTTCCCAGCAGAGGCTGCTGCTCCTCTCAGGCCCGGTGGGCGCGCTGGTAATGATCGTGGTGTTGGCGCTGATGAATATTTTCACCGGCACAGTGCAGACTGTCAGCGGCGCAAGAGCCCAGGTGGACGGGGAGCTCATCGCCTCCATTCAGCACGAGCGGAAAAACCGCACCTGGAAAGAGCGAATATCCCGGCAGAAACGGTCGCTGCTCATCTCCAGCCCCACCACCAGCTTTTTCTACACGGAGACGATTCATCAGATCCGGACAAAGCTGGAACACAGCAAACACCGCCACGGCTGCAAGACCTTTTTGTTTACCAGTGTGAGCGAAAACGAGGGCAAGTCCACCGTGGCGGCCAATGTGGCGCTGTCTCTGGCCAAAAAGCACAAGAAAGTGCTGCTGGTGGACTGCGATCTGCGAAAGCCCTCTCAGCATCTGGTCTTTGAGCAGCCAACCCAGCCGGGGCACTGTCTGGACAGGCTTCTGCAGCAGCCCTTGGAGCCGGAAGCTCTGATCCACGCCCTGCAATACCGCAAACAGGACAATCTGTTCTGTCTGTTTTCCGGCAGCGCCCGCCGGCGGGCGGCAGATCTGCTGGCCTCGGCACAGATGAAGCGCCTGCTGGAAGTGCTGAAGCGGAACTTTGACTATGTGATTCTGGATTCTCCGCCTCTGGGCTATTTCACCGACAGTGAAGCGCTGGCCGACATGGTGGACGCCTCGGTGCTGGTCATTCGCCAGGACGGCATCACCGCCGTGGCCGCCAACGATGCCATTGACACCCTCACCGCTGCCAAGTCCCGTTTCGTCGGCTATGTTCTCAACGACGTGCATCTGATGAACCCCATGGGTATGATCATGCTGCTGGGCAAAAAAGACGGCTATGGCTATGGCTATGGCTACGGATACGGATACGGCTACGGCTATGGCTACGGTCGGAAGTCGGGCTATGGCTATGGCTATGGCTACGGCAAGAACGGTGAAAGCACCCAGGAGGTCGTCCGCTCCGAGAACTTGCAGGACAGGGAGGAACACAATGGAGAAGAATAATCAGAAGCAGATGTTTGACTTCGGCCTGTTCTTTCACAACTACCTCAACGTTGCCAAGCGCCTGTTCTGGATCCCTTTGCTGCTGGCTGCCGTCATTGGCGCGATCAAATTTCTTGTCGTGCGCCAGCAGTACACGCCCAGCTATGAGTCCAAGGCTGTCTTCGCCGTCAGCTCCAACTACGCCGCCACCACGGACATTGGTACCTATACCTATTATTATGATACTGCCGCGGCACAGAATCTGGCCTCCACCTTCCAGTATGTGCTGCAGACCGACGCGGCGCGGCAGCTCACCTATCAGAAGCTGCACACCACCTATCTTGGGGCGACGGTCACAGCTACCTCCATCGCCGAGTCCAACCTGTTCGTCATGTCTTCCACGGGCAAAGATCCGCAGAAGGTCTACGACGTACTGTGCGCCATCATAGAAATCTACCCCCAGGCCGCCTCCCGGATTCTCGGCAATATTACCATTCAGCTTTTGGAGGAGCCGGTGGTAGCCACCTCCCCAACCAATCCCTACGCGCCTTTGATGCCCACGGTGAAATACGCCCTGATCGGCTTTGTACTGGGACTGCTGGTGCTGGCTGTGTTCGCCTTCATGAGAAAGGTCGTCCACACGGAGTCGGATCTGCGTCAACTGATCAACGTGCCCTGTCTCAGCTTTTTGCCCAACGTGCGGTTTAAGGCGCGGAGCAATACCTCCAACCAGAACATCCTCATCACCAACCCCCACGTCAGTCAGGCCTATCTGGAATCCGTCCGCGCCCTGCGCTTCCGGTTGAAAAAAGAACTGGAAAAGCAGCCGGGAAAGGTCATTATGGTCACCAGCACCCTGCCCAGTGAGGGCAAGACCACAGTCTCGGCCAATCTGGCGCTGTCTCTGGCAGAGCAGAGCAACCGGGTGGTACTGGTGGACGCCGACCTGCGCAAGCAGGCGCTGAAGCAGGCCTTTGGCATCGAAACGCCCTCCGAAGGACTGCCGGAGCTCATCGCAGGCAAGCGCTCGGAGATCCACCCCATAGCCGTGCCCGGCTCATCCCTGCTGCTCATCAGCGGCGACAAGATCGCCGATCAGCCACAGGCGTTCCTCTCTTCCGCCAGAATGGAAAAGATCATCTCCTCCCTGCGGGAGCAGATGGACTATGTGATCATTGATATGCCGCCGTGCAGCTTTTTGTCCGATGCCGCCACCCTGGCCGACAGCGTGGACAGCGTTTTGTATGTGGTACGGCAGGATTTCGCCAACTGCTCCCTCATCCTCAACAGCATCCAGTCCCTGTCCAACACTGACGTTCACTTTATCGGCTGCGTCCTCAACAACACGGAAGCCGGTACCACCCGGTACGGCTACGGCAACCGCTACGGCTATTCCACCCAGTACGGCAGCTATTACGGCTACGACGGCTACGGCTACGGCCATAAGGACGAGACGGAGGACAACGAGCAAAAACCCTATGTAAAATAATGCCGCATCCGCTGCGGCGGATACGGCAGGCCGTCACTTTCTGTGCATATGGATTGCCCACACACCATAAGTTTATAGGGTCGTGGGGCGGGGGGGGGGGCGCGCCCCCCCAAATATAAAGGAGAAA
>JAQYBZ010000069.1 GCA_029003235.1 Bacillota bacterium | reverse complement strand
ATGCTGCTGCCGATCTGAAGCTGCGCCGGATCGGTGACCAGCGTGTAGACACTGGAGCCGGAGCCTGTGGTAGTCTCCGTACGCGTGTAGACCGCGTAGAGAGTAACACTGGCGGTCGGCGTATAGGTGCCGGTGAGAACGGTGGGGGCAGTAGTGGTTTCTGCTGCAATCGCGGCAGTAACCCATCCCTTGAAGGTGTAGCCGTCTACTGCTTCGGCAGTGGGCAGAGTCACGGAATTGCCGTCAACGACATCGGCCGTGGTGGTGCCGGAGGGAGCAGAGTAGGTGACGGTGTAGGTGTCCTTGGTTTCGCTGTAGCTGTAGCCGCAGACGGAGCAGGTGTAGGTGGTAGTCGCACCGCTGGTGGAAGTGGTGTAGGTGCAGTCTGCCGTCTCGACATTGCTGCAGACGGAGCAGGTGCGGCTGTGGGTGCCGTTGCTGTTGGAAGTCCAATCGCCGTAGGTATGATCCGTCATAGCGATCTCTTCGTGACCGGAAATGTACTTGCCGCAATCATTGCAGTAGACACCTGCGGTATAGCCGACAGAAGTACAGGTGGCTGCTACAGCGTCGGTATTCACAGTGTTGGCATGCTCACAGGTGGTGGGAGCGGTGGTGTAGTAGGTAGTGCCTGCGCTGCCGTCAAGCATATAGAGCTGCGGCAGGAGCATGCTGGTGCTGGTCGCGGAAGTATAGGTTGTGAATCTCGGGGTGTTTACGTTGTACAGGAAGCGACCATAAGAGCTGGTGCCGTTCTCAATCGTGGCATCGTTACCGGAGATGGAAATGCTCCAGGTAGTCGTGCCGGAACCCCATGCAAGCTTCTTCGCCGCAGTAGCGCCTAAAAGCTGACCGCTGGCGTTTGCAAGAGTCCATGCGCCTTCGCTGCCGCCGAGGGTCAGGACGACGGCTGTGTCGGGCTTGGTGACAGTGGAGTAATCCGTAGCAAAGGTTGCGGCAATGTTTGTCATGACACTGCTGGAGATAGCGCCTGCAACAAAGCCCTTGGCATTGGAGGCAATGAGGAGCTGCGCACCGGCAGCCAAGGTGGAGGCGTCACTGACCAGCTTCCATTCGCCGGAACCGCTGCCGCCCTCAGTGCGTGCATAGACTGCATAGAGCGTGACATCGCTCTCATTGGTGTAAGTGCTGCCCGCAGCATAGAGGGTGGGCTTGGCAGTCACTTCAGAGGAAAGGGCAGTAGCCGACCAGCCTGCGAAGGTGTAGCCCGTGGGAGCGGTGCAGGAGGGCAGGGTGAAGCTGGTGGCGTTTTCCGTAGTGACCGTGCCGTTGTAATTCAACGTCAGTGTGATGGGCTCTGCAGGGGTGCTTAAACTTGACAGCTTCCAGGTGGAGTTGACCGTCTGATAGTTGTCAACGTTGCCCTGACCGGGATATGTATCTTCCTCGGAAGCCACGAAGGGAACGCGCAGTAGTTTGCCACGGCCGTGCTGAAGCTGTAGCTGCTGTAGGCCGGGTCCCATTTACCCAGAGAGTTCTTCATGGTGGAGACGGCGGTTGCGACAGTGTCGCCGGCGATCATGCTGTCCCAGAAGCTGGTTTCATATTCGTAATCACCGTCAAAAGAGACGGACTGGGAATAGCCGTAGACTACGGATACGCCCTTGTTGCGCAGGGGAGCGCACATTCCGTCTGTCGCCATGCCAAGGCAGATGGCCATCCAGAGAATGCTGCTGGGGGCGTTGCCGCTCATGTGGTTGGCAAAGGCAGTGCCGTCAGCGACGTAGTTGCCGCTGCTGTCTTTGTAAGCATGGGGATAGGTGCCGTAGGTGCCGGTCACATAGGCGCAGTCAGAGGTAGTCATGCCGGTGCCGCTGGACAGGCAGAGATAAGAGGTGTTGGCCTGAGAGGTGCAGTCGGCTTCGCCGGTGCCGTCGGAGCCGCCGTCAAAGTAGCCCCAGTCGGTGTTGCCGTGAGAGTCAAAGATGACCACGCCGCACTTTTCAATGGCCTGTCCGATGGCGGTGACAGTCGCGTCGGTGTCGATCAGACCGTAGGCGGTGCCGCCGGTGGCTGCCGCAATGGCCAGCGCTTCGTTGGTGTACTGGTTGGTGAAGGTGGTGTCTTCGGAGTACATGGGGGCGACCAGACAGACGTCCTTCTTTGTGGCGCTGGAATAGTTCCAGGTCGCAAGGGCGCTGGTGTTGACAGACTTGGTGGCGACACGCTGATCGGCTTCATAGCGGTCTTTGGGGAAATAGCCGCAGGTGATGCCAGTGTCGGTCTGCCAGAAGAAACCGTCGCCTCTGTCGACAATAGAGCCTTCTACATAGGTATCAGAGGCCATGACCATTGCCTTGATATCATCCGTAGCAGCTACATAGTCGGCAAGGGTGAGCTGCTGGCTGCGCTTTGCTGATGCGCTGAAGTAGGAATCGATTCCGTCGAGAATATCAGACTGGACGAGAGCATCGTCTTCCGCCGTGATAACCTCGGCACTTGCTTCGGCTGCGGGTTCTTCTGCGAAAGCGATCGTGGGCATAAGTCCACAGACCATCGCCAACGTCAGAACCAGCGCCAAAAGCCGTTTCAGGGTGTGCTTCATTGGTTTTTCTCCTTATAAAGTATTTGTCGAAAAATGACACAAGATAATTACAGCACAGTAAACGGGTCTCGTCCATGTTTTTCTGGACTTTTTTGGAAGAAATGTTTTGGCTTTTTTCTTGTCTCGAGGATGTTTTTCGAGAGAATTCTTTTTTGGAGGGGAACGAAGTTTAATTTGCTTTTTTTCTGTAGACGTGATATAGTATAACAAGACAATTATTTTGGGGGGGGAGTCTGTGTGCCGCTCTACAGGATTGCCGATCTCACCGTCGCAATGGAGCCGCAGGGAAGAACCCGGCGGTTGGCGCAGGCCTACATAACCGATGCGGCCACGGCGCCGGATGTCACCATTGAGGTGGACAGACAGAAACTGAGGCAGCGCTTTCCTGCCCTGACGGAGAGTTATGGAGAGTACCTCCAGTCCGGTGAGCAGTTTTACATGGCGCTGGCAGAACACTGCGGCATGATGCTCCACGCCAGCAGCGTGGCGGTGGACGGCAAGGCGTACCTTTTTACCGGCCCCTGCGGTACGGGGAAGTCCACCCATACCGGGCTCTGGCTGAGATACCTGGGTGACCGCGCGCATATCCTCAACGACGATAAACCTGCCGTCCGGCTCAACGGAGGCAGGCTGTACGCCTACGGTACGCCATGGAGCGGCAAGCATGGCAGAAACAGCAATGAATGTGTGCCCCTGCAGGCCATCTGCGTACTGCATCAGGCCAAAGAAAACACAATTCAAAAAATGCCTCCGGAGCGGGCGATGGCGGCGCTGATGGAGCAGACCACAAGGAAAATCCCGGCCTCCGCCATGGAGAAACTGCTCGATGTACTTGATGCCATTGTACGCGCCGACTGTATGTACGAGATGGGCTGCAATATGGATATTTCAGCGGCAGAGCTCGCCTACAATACAATGCGTTAAGAAAGGAAATATGTTATGAAACTGAAAGACGGATTTGTACTCAGAAACATTGCCGGGAGCAATATCGTTGTTCCTACCGGCGACAGATGTCTGGACTTTAACGGCATGATCACCCTCAACGATACGGGCGCGTTTATCTGGAAGTGCCTCGAGGAAGGAAAAGACGAGGCGCAGACCGTGGAAGCGATCCTCAGCGAGTATGACGTCGACCAGGCACGCGCCGAGGAGTGCGTCAAAAACTTTGTCGCCCAGCTTCAGGAGGGCGGCTGCCTTGAGTAAGCAGGCGCTGCAGGACGCAAAGCTGGAATATGGGCATAAGAATATCCAGTTGAGCGAAATGTATCCGGTCATTCAGGAGGTGCTGCAAGGCGGCGGCACCTTTCGTCTGACCATAACCGGATGCAGTATGTGGCCGACCATTCTTGGCGGTCGCGATCAGGTGACTTTGTCCCAGCCGCCTCAGCGGCTGCAGAAATACGATCTGCCTCTGTACCGCAGAAAATCAGGGCAGTTTGTTCTGCACCGGATTGTGGCGGTGGAGGAAGACGGTACCTATATCTGCTGCGGCGACCACCAGTGGCAGTTGGAAAAGGGACTCAGACAGGAACAGATGGTGGGGCTGGCAACTACCCTGGTCAGAAAGGGAAAGACCATTGATGTCACAGACAGGCGGTACTGCCGCTGGGTACATTTCTGGGTCTGGATGCTGCCCTGCCGTCATGCCATCTTTTCCGTTTACAGATTCTTCAGCCGCATCGGCGAATTGGCGCGGGCAGCACTGCGTAAAGTGTTTTTCAAAAAGAAAAAATAGATCATTTACATCTGGAGCGTGATTCTATGGACGCCAAAATACCGGTAAATGAATATCTGCTGTCGCTGCTGCGCGCCTGTCTGACCGGTACGCCTGCGCCGGAAAAGCCTGAGAGCGTGACGTGGAACATGCTTTTTGCGGCGGCAAAGCGTCAGAGCGTCGCAGTTGCGGCGTTCAGTGCCATTCAGACGCTTCAGGTTCGCCCGGAAGGAGAGGATCTGGAACGGTGGGACGTTTGGTGCAGCAAGCTGACAGCCAAAGCGGTCAACCAGACAGTGGAATCCCAGAATCTGCTGACGGCTTTCCAAAATGCCGGCATGCGCGCCATGCCCCTGAAAGGGCACTATATTCGCCAACTGTATCCACAGCCGGAAATGCGGGAAATGACCGACCTGGACATACTGGTGGACGATGATCGCTCCCAGAAGATGCAGGACTTTATGGCGGCACAGGGGTACAAGCTGGATGGACTCAATCAGTGCCACGCCGAGTATAAAAAGCCCCCTTATATGATGGTGGAGCTGCACAATTCTCTGGTATCCGAGCGGTTTTCCGGTTTGCGTGCCTATTACAGCGACCCGTGGAAGCGCGCCGTGACAGAGGCAAAAGACTCCTTGATCTATCAGATGAATCCGTCGGATACCTTTGTTTATCTTATCGTCCATTTTTATAAGCACTACTTTTATTGCGGCTGCGGCATCCGGATGCTGGCGGATCTGTGGCTGTTTCTGCGTCATAATGCGTCTTTGCTGGATGGGGCATATATTGAAAAGTGCCTGAAAAGGCAGAAGACTGACACCTTTGCCCGGACGGCTGTGGCGCTTTGCAGAACCTGGTTTGAAGACGGAAGCTACGACGATGCGCAGCGGGCAATGGAAGAAAAACTCTTTCGCTCCGGCACCTACGGGCGCAAGGAATTCTACGATGAAAATCAGATTGAGCGATACAATGGCAGGCGCAAAAGCAGCCGCGTGGGGAAGATCCGCTATTTTCTGAAGCTCGTCTTTCCGCCCCTCAGTGAAATGGAGGGGATGTATCCGATTCTGAAAAAGGTGGCCATTCTGCTGCCGGTCTCATGGGTGCTGAGAGGGTTCCGAGTCTTATTTCATTCCCCGAAACGAATTGGGGAGCGCTACCATAAAGTGATTTCTGCAAAGCGGGATCAGTAAAGGAAAAAGGGGAGAGAGTATGAAAACGAAGCAGGGGGATTTGCGGAAAAGGATTATTCGCGTGGCATTTCTGATCCTGATGGACACGTTGGTCATCAATCTTTCGTCCATTCTGGCGCTGCTGCTCTGCGAAAACCTCAGTGTTCAGTCCCTTTTGACGGAAAGCTATATGAACACAACGGATTTCTTCCATTATTCGGTTTTAACGACGGCAGTCACCATTCTGGTGTTTGTGCCGTTTAAGCTCTATAACAGCCTTTGGGAGTTTGCCGGTGCGGATGAGATGATGCATATTGCCGTTGCAGGCGGCATTGTGACCATTCTCAAGTTTGTGGCAAACAATTTCCGACTCTGCGGCCGGTATCCCACCAGCTATCCGCTGATCAGCGGAATGCTCCTGATCGGCTTTGTAATGCTGACCCGTCTGGCCTATCGTGGTCTGCGCGCCATGATGCATCAGAGCGAGAAGACCAAGATGGCGAGAACCATGCTCATCGGCGGCGGCAGCGCCGGCGCCGTGGCACTGCGGGAATTCCAGAGCAGCACCAGATCCGTCAACGATGTGGTGTGCATCATTGACGACGACAGTTCCAAACACGGCAGCTATCTGCGGGGCGTGAAGATCATCGGTGACCGAACCATGATCGTCGAGGCCGCAGAGAAATATAAAATTGAGCAGATCGTCCTTGCCATCCCGGCGGCTTCCGCCAAGGACAGACGGGACATTCTGTCCATCTGCCAGCGCACCGGCTGTAAGCTGAAGACCCTGCCCGGCATCTACCAGCTTGCCAACGGCGACGTGACCATACAGAAGATTCGCAACGTGGACGTCCTTGATCTGCTGGGCAGAGACAGTGTGAAAGTCGATTTGACGGAGATCGCCGGCTATTTGCAGGGCAAGACTGTGCTGGTTACCGGCGGCGGCGGCTCCATCGGCAGTGAGCTGTGCCGTCAGATCGCAGCTTACAACCCCAAGCTGCTGATCATTTTCGATATATATGAAAACAATGCCTATGACCTTCAGCAGGAGCTGCGCCGCAACCAGCCGACGCTGAATATGGAGGTACTCATCGGCTCCGTTCGCGATACCCGGCGCGTCAATATGATCTTTGAGAAATACCATCCGCAGATCGTGTTTCATGCGGCGGCACACAAGCATGTGCCCCTTATGGAGGACAGTCCCAACGAAGCCATCAAAAACAACGTCTTCGGCACACTACATACTGCCATAGCTGCCGACCGCTACCATGCCGAGCGCTTTGTGCTGATTTCCACGGATAAGGCAGTCAATCCGACAAACATTATGGGCGCGTCCAAGCGTATGTGCGAAATGATTGTTCAGCTCATGTCCACCCAGTCTGCCACCCGCTTCGTGGCGGTACGCTTCGGCAATGTGCTGGGCAGCAACGGCAGCGTCATACCGCTGTTCAAAAAGCAGATCGAGACAGGAGGCCCTGTTACCGTTACCCACAAAGATATTATCCGCTATTTCATGACCATTCCAGAGGCAGCAGCGCTGGTGCTTCAGGCCGGCGCGTTCGCCAATCAGGGCGAGATTTTTGTGCTGGATATGGGCGAACCGGTGCGCATTGACGATCTGGCCAGAAATATGATCCGTCTTTCCGGTTTCGAACCGGATGTGGATATTGCCATCCAGTACACGGGTCTGCGCCCCGGAGAGAAGCTCTATGAGGAGATGCTCATGTGCGAGGAGGGACTGCGTACCACCGCCAATAAGCTGATCCACATCGGCAAACCTCTGGATATGGACGAGGTCAAGTTCCGGGAGCAGCTTGCGAAGTTGGAAGAAGCCTGCAACAATAACAGCCAGGAGATCTTCGACCTGGTCGCACAGGCTGTTCCTACCTATAAAAGACCAACCACCGCGGGAGTCTAGCTCCCTCTGCGCCAGTTGTTTCGGAGACCGCCATGGACAAGCAGGAACAGAATTTAATCGCCCTTATGGATCTGGCCGTCAACGGCCGGATGCAGGGCGTTGATCAGCCCGACTACCCCCGGCTTCTGACGCTGGCAAGAAAGCACCATGTGGACAATCTGCTCTACCACGCGGTAAAAAAGCTGCCGCCTCCGCAGCAGCCGCAGCCGCAGTTTCTGGGCGCTTTGCGGAAGCTGGCTTATGCTGCTGCTGCCAGAGACGCTCTGCAGGAGAAGGAGAGCGCACAGGTGCTTGCTGCGTTCGACGGCGCGGCCGTGCGGGTGCTTCCCTTGAAGGGGAGCTGCCTGAAGCGCGTCTATCCCAGCCCTGAAATGCGGCATATGTCGGACACAGACCTGCTCATTGCGCCCTCTCAGGCGCAGCAGGCGCACCGGATTCTGGAGGGGCTGCATTTTACCGAACAACATTCCAATGACGAAAGCACGGACCTCTATCGCAGCGACAGTGGATTTTTGCTGGAACTGCATAAAAGTTTGGTGAGGGAAGGGGCAAACC
Organism: Bacillota bacterium; assembly: GCA_029003235.1. Taxonomy (GTDB): domain Bacteria; phylum Bacillota; class Clostridia; order Oscillospirales; family Oscillospiraceae; genus JAFRPC01. Next base: position 949 of record JAQYBZ010000069.1, on the reverse strand, counting down.
AGGCCGGACGGGACTATTTGGCCGGCTTGATGGATCAGGCGCAGCCTGTATCTGAGGGCAGCGCGGTTTTGGCTCTGTCCCATGTGGAGCATTACACATATCTCATCTGCCACACGCTGAAGCATTTCCTCGGCGGCGGGATCGGCATCCGTACAATCCTCGATTTATGGCTGTGCAGAAAGCACTGGGCGATGGACGACACCGTCTTGCAGGAGCGTCTGCGGCAACTGGGGCTGGAGGTGTTTGCCGCCCGGCTGGAAGAGCTGGGGCAGGTGTGGTTCGGTGACAGAGAAGCGGACGAATTTACGGATTCCCTGGGCGACTACCTTTTTGGCAGCGGCGCCTACGGCAGCTTCAGTAACAAGGCGGAAAACCTGTTTCTGGGACGTTCCGGCGGCAACCGCTTTGCCTACTGGAGGGGACGGATTTTTCCGCCGTTGAAGGTCATGAGCGGGTATTTTCCCGTTCTGAAAAAATACCCCATTCTGCTGCCTGCTTTCTGGTTTTGGCGATGGATTCAGGCGCTGACACAGCGACGGGAAAAGCTGAAAACGGAACTGCGTACCGTGAGCGCCGCCGATGAGGCGCAGGCACTGTGCAAACGGGAGTTTTACCGCCAGTGCGGAGTGCTGTCCTTATGGCTGAACGGCCGTGGTGGGCAGACGGATTAATATGCGTATGAAGGATTCCTATTGGAGTTGCAACTATGAGTAACAGTCTTGGCATTTTTGACAGCGGGCTTGGTGGGCTGACTGTCCTGAAACAGATCCTTACAGTGAACGGCTATGACCGGATTGTCTATTTTGGCGATACGGGCAGAGTCCCTTATGGAACCCGCTCAAGAGAGACAATCCAAAAGTACGCCATGCAGGATGTTCGATTTCTGCTCTCAAAGCAGATTGACGAGATTATCATTGCCTGCGGCACGGTAAGCGCCAACGCCATCGAT
>JAQYBZ010000068.1 GCA_029003235.1 Bacillota bacterium | reverse complement strand
GGTCAGCGTTCCGTTTTTCATTGTAATTACATGATCTCCGGTAGAGGAAAGGGCGCTGCCATTTTGAATGACCATAACACAATCATTGCTGTAAGTGGACTGAAGCGCCTGCGTCGTACCGGTAACCGTCGCGTTGTCAAGGGTTAATGTTCCCTTTCGCGCAGCGATGCCGGTACCGCCGCCGGTAACCGTCACATTCTGAACCGTCAACGCGCCGCCTTCCATGAAAATACCGGTCTTATTGCTGTAAGCCTGAACGGTGCCGCCCGATGCGGTATCCGTAAGGAGTACATTTGCCGTAGAGCCTTTGGGCAGCTTGAACACATATGCGCCACTTAGACCACCCAGGGAAGAGACCGTCTTTCCGTTGAGATCAATCGTAAATGTGCCCTGTGTCAGTTCAATATTCTTGCTCAACTCTACGCTTTGCAGCATTTTAACCGTAGAGTCCGAAGAAGTCTGCGCCGCCGCAACGGCCCCTTCCAGGGTTGCATAGTCTGTTGTTACTCCGCCGCTGGTGACAGAGGCAACATCGCCGGCCCCTGCCAGTGCCGTGGTCGGCAGCAGGCTCAGGCACAAGGCCAAAGCCGTCAGGATGCTCAATAGTCGTTTTTTCATAGTTTTCCTCCTTTGTTTGATACCGCTGCTCCGAGCCATGCCGCTGACACAGGCAATTCGGCATAAAAATTCTTATACCTCTCTATAGCTTAATATATATCGAATAAAAAAACAAGGCAGATGGGATGAACTGCATAATAATGGGATGAATTATTTTAAAAAGCCGCATACATTGCAATTCATCCCACCGTACGTTCCTTCGGCACATGGGGTCAGACGAATTTCGCATCTGTATGCGGCATCCTTTTGCTTTTTTCAGAGGCTCCTTGGTTTCACTCCAGCAGCTTCCCGAAATAGCGAATCATCGCTTCGGGGGAATCGGTGCTGGTTCGGAGGTAGCGGATCTGCGAAACATCGGACAGAATGCAGCCGCAGTGCCCCCGAAAGGTAGGAAAGCAGATCACCCGCAGATAGGTGTCGATCTCCGGGCTGTAATCAATGACCTCCAGTGTCGCGCCGTAAAGCGCCGCCTGTTCATATGCCCGAAGCCACTTGTCATCCATGTTGGGATACAATCTGCTGAACGTGCTGCCGATGAGCCGCTCCAGAGGCACCTTTTCCATAAAGGCCAAAGTCTGATTGCCGTAACGGAAGATCCAATCCACTGCCCGACGTTCGTTGTTGAACACCATTTCGATATCCGCAAAGGCAATCGGGAGATCATCGAAGCACCGGTAATGGGCGTGATAGGTTTCTTCTGTGGGGATATCCCCCTCGCTGAAGCGGCTGATGATCAGCTTCTGCTTTGTCTGAAATTGGGCAACAATCGCCCTCCTGTTCCGTACGGAATAGGGCAAAATCTCCCCGTTGGTCAACTCAATGACATTGGTGATGTGGTGTATTGCCATCACCGACACAAGACAGCCGCGGCTCACCTTGAGGAAGCTGTCGCCCAGAGTCTTCTCAAGCTCATTGAGCGTGACCCTTGTCTTGTAGCGTTTGCCGCTGAATGTGTGTATCTCGGCATAATTCTTTTTCATCAGAACATAGAGAATCGTGTTGATATTGAGCACGACGTCCTTGTTGTCCGAACGGATCGAGATGTGATTTGATTCCTGCATATCCGACCCTCCGTGTTTTTTATTTTTGCATCCGGGTGTTTGTCCGCTTTTCCACTCGGATTATACCATATTTCATGTGCCACTTCAACCGCCTGTGCCCTGCGCAGCCTGGGAGATCAATGTGTCGGGAGGGGCGCTACGCTCCTGCTCCTGCAAATGGACGAAATACTTCTGATATGAAAGAGACTGTCTCACAAAAAGGAAGTGAGGCAGCCCCGCGTTCAGTGAAGTTTCGCAGTTTTACCGAGAAAGGTCGCAAATGCAGCCCTTTAATAGAGGGCATTGTTATCTCGGAAAGTATTTTCATGAAATATTCTGCTTGCCAAGCTTTTTATGCTTGAGAGCCATCTTCTTTTTTAGGGCTTTTTTCACAGCCCCAGTTTCTTTTACAGCAATTTACTGTCCCGCATGGAGACATAG
>JAQYBZ010000067.1 GCA_029003235.1 Bacillota bacterium | reverse complement strand
GTCAGGATCACCAGAGCGTCCGCGCCGATGAGGGTGGCCACTGCAGCGGAGAGAGAATCGTTGTCGCCGTAGACGATCTCGTCCACAGCAACGGCATCGTTTTCGTTGACAATGGGAATGGCGCCAAAGGAGAACAGGCGGGAAAAGGCCTGCACCAGATTGCTCCGGCGCTTGCTGTCGTCCAGATCTTCCTTTGTGATCAGAAGCTGCCCCACCTTCTGGCCGTACTGGGAGAACATCTTGTCATACATATACATAAGCTCGCATTGTCCCACCGTGGCGGCAGCCTGCTTTCCGGCGGTGTCGTTGGGCTTCCGGGGCAGACCCAGCTTGGCCACGCCAACGCCGATGGCGCCGGAGGTGACCAGCACGATACGCTTGCCTGCGTTGTGCAGATCGGACAGTACAAGCGTCAGGGTTTCCATGGCTTTCAGATTGGTGCGCCCGGAGGGATGGGTCAGGGTGGAGGTGCCGACCTTGAATACAATGGTTTCTGCGTCTTTGAGCATATGAGTATTTCCGCTTCTTTCTGTATAATCTTACACTCATTATACCATCTTTTTACATAAAAACAAGCAGAGATTTCATCATTCTTGTTGCCATTGCCACCGGAACGTGATAAAATAGCGCTGTAAAAATTTAGATTGCCCACAGGGGGAACACTTATGAAAAGAACGCTTATCGTGATCGATATGCAAAACGATTTTATCGACGGCACGCTGGGCACCAAAGAGGCCGTAGCCATCGTCCCGGCTGTGCGCCGGAAGATCGAAGAATACCGCAGCAGGGGAGACGAGGTGATCTTCACCCGGGATACCCACGGCGGCGACTATCTGCAAACGCCCGAGGGCAAAAAACTGCCGGTGGTGCACTGCGTCAAAGGCACGCCGGGCTGGCAGATCGAGGCATCACTGCCAACGCAGGGCTGCCGAATCATCGACAAGCCCACCTTCGGCTATGCCCATTGGGAGGAGTTTACCTTTGAGGCCGTGGAGCTGGCCGGGCTTTGCACGGACATCTGCGTGGTGTCCAACGCCCTGATCCTCAAGGCGCTGTTCCCGGAGGCGGAGATCAGCATTGACGCGGCCTGCTGCGCCGGAGTCACGCCGCAGTCCCACGCTGCGGCGCTTACCACCATGAAAATGTGCCAGATCGACGTGCGTGACGCCGACTGAGAAAAGAGGAGAAGCCAATGTTTGATGCGGAAAAAGTCACGGCACAGGCAGCCGGATGGATACAGGATTTTTTTGCGGCCAACGGAGACGGCTGCAACGCCGTCGTGGGCATTTCCGGCGGCAAGGACAGCTCGGTGGCGGCGGCGCTGTGCGTCCGGGCGCTGGGCAGGGAGCGGGTCATCGGCGTATTGATGCCCAACGGCGCCCAATCGGATATTGACATGGCGCGGCTGCTGGTGGATCACCTTGGCATTCGCGCGGTGGAGGTCAACATTGCCAAAGCCTATACCGGCGTGCTGGAGGCCATGAAAGATGCCGGGACCTATCACGGTTATGAAAAAACAGAGCCGACGGCGCAGACCAGAGTGAATCTGGCGCCCAGACTGCGCATGGCCACCCTCTATGCCGTCAGCCAGAGCAATAACGGACGGGTGTGCAACACCTGCAATCTGTCAGAAGATTGGGTGGGATACTCCACTCGCTACGGCGACAGCGCGGGGGATTTCAGCCCTCTGTCCCATCTGACGGTCAACGAGGTCAGACAGGTGGGCAGATGCCTTGGCCTGCCGGCGGTGCTGGTGGACAAAGTGCCCTCTGACGGCCTGTGCGGCAAGTCCGACGAGGACAATCTGGGCTTTACCTACGAGGTGCTGGATCGCTATATCCGCACCGGCGTCTGCGAGGACGCAGAAATCAAAGAGAAAATTGACTGCAAGCACCGGCAGAATCTTTTTAAGCTCCGGCTCATGCCAAGCTTTGAATATCAGCCGGAATAAGGCAATCCCGGCGGCAGCAGGCAGTTCAGCGAAAGTGGAAGCATAGGAGAAAACGACGGTGAGACCGACACCGGCGCAAAACGGCGACCGGGGGACATTGCCAGCGTCTTTGCGTTTCCGGCCTCCGAAGATGCGTCCTACATCACAGGCGTGGTGCTGCGTGTGAACGGCATGGCACAATCCTGAAATAATAACGAAAGCAACAGGTGCGGCAATGAAAAAATACATACTGCGAGGCGTGGCCATCGTTTTGTGCCTTTTTGCGGCAGGAAACCTGCTGTGGTTCGGCTGGAGACAGCTTCAATACGCACCCTATATCCGGGACATGGAAAAGGAAACGGTGTTTTCCACCTTTCTGGTTCCCCGCTATGCGGCCAAGGATGCCGACGGCTTTGACTACAGCGTCAAATACCCGGATTATTTGTCGCTCACTGGCAATCTGGCTGTAGGAGTTCCGACTACAGAGGATACTCCCTTCAGCGACGGATTGATTGTCTGGCCAAAACTCTTTGGCGGCTATGAATACGGCGTCATTCTTAATAACGCCGACGGTGTGTCCGACGGCTATATGTTCTATATCGACGCCGAGGGCAATGCGGTGGATGCCCAGTATGACGCCGTTGCCCGGGAGTACGCCGATGTGATCGGGGAGCTTCTGAAGCGTGCCAAAGGATTCTGGCAGCTTACGGACTGAGGCTGCAAGCAATGAAAACAGGGTGCAGCCCATAGCGGCAGCGTTCCCCAATCACCATGTGGGGCGCATATACTGTACTGAGCCAGACAGGCTCAGAAGGGATATGCGATAACATGGGAATAACCAATTCCGATAAGACCCTGAGCGTCTCATCCATTGAATGCGGACAGTCGTTTCAGGTCAGGCTCTCCCTGACGGCAGAGCCCAGCATTATGACCCACCCGGTGGATATAGTGATGGTGCTGGATCGCTCCGGAAGCATGGCCGGAAGCCCCCTGGCCAATCTGAAAAACGGGGCGAAAAAATTCATTGACATTATCGACGAGGCCACCGACAGCGCCCAGGATGGCCAGATCGGCGGCGGCAGCCGCATCGGCATCGTCAGCTTCGCAGATACGGCAAAGCAGGACACCCAGCTCATCACTTCTGTCAGCCAGCTTAGGGCTGCTGTGGACGCTCTGCAGTCCGGCGGAAGAACCAACCACGCCGACGCCTTTACCAAGGCGCTGCAGCTCTTTGACGCGGCCTCCCAAAATGAGCGCATTATCGTTCTGTTTACGGACGGACGCACCACAGCCGGTACGGACGCTGCACCCATTGCCCAGGCGGCCAAGGCGCAGGGGGTTATCATCTATGCCATCGGCCTTTCAGGCAACGGCGGCATCGACGAGCAGGCACTCGAGGCGTGGGCGTCAGAACCTGCGTCCTCCTATGTGGCCATTACGCCCGACGACGAGGAACTGGAAAAGCTCTTCGGCGATCTTGCCCAGAATATCTCCAAGCCGGGGGCAAGGGAGATCGTCATCACCGAGACGGTGAATCCCTGCTTCCAGATCACAGCGGTGTCCAACCCCAACCGGGGCACGGCCAGCCTGACGGGGCCGACCTCCCTGCAGTGGAAGATCGACGCTTTGGGCGTGGGCGGCAGCGAGGGCGCCACGCTGGAATTTACGGTGCGGCATGTGGGAAGCTTCACCGGCGAGATGGAAGTCAACGAAAGTGTGAAGTACACCGACAAGGACGGAAATCACGTCACCTTCCCCAATCCGAAAATCACCGTTCACTGCGGCAGCTCGGTTCAGCCGGAACACTGCCCGGAGCCGGTGAACATCACGGTGGACGGCTGTGAGGACGCACTGGAATTTGACGCCGGAAATCTGGCGCTGGAATCCCTTGGGCGGGTCCTGCAGCTCAACGTCACCCTGAAAAACATCTGCCCCCGCAAGCGTGTCGCGCTGGCCGTGGTTCTGACAGAGGTGGATAAACACGGCGTCGAGCACGACCGGGGACTGAAAACCGTGACGATCCCGGCTCATACCCGCACTACCTGCCAGGACATCACCGTGCGCTGCATCAAATTTGTGCTGCCGGAGGATCTGGATGTGTCCGGCGGCTCTTCCAACGGCATCTGCGGCAGCCGCCACCTGCGGGCGCGCCTGTTTGCCAACTATATCGACAATGACTTTTCCTGCTGTGAGGCAGTAAGCTGAACCTCAACACCGGGAGCCGGAATCGGCTCTCGGTGTTGGCTGCCTGACGCAAGCGGAAAGCAGAGAAAACGTCCGGCGGGGCGAATATGCGGACGAAAAGTCGTAAAATTTGCCAGCCGGTCAGGCAGTTTGCGCCAGATGGCCGCTCATGTTGACTTTTTTAGCCCGTGCGTGATATAATATATGAAATCCTACAGTTCTTTCGACTGTGACCATGATTTTTCGGTGTGGAAGTCCACAGGCGCTCCCTGCCTTTCGCGCCTCTTTTAAGGGGTGGACGTCATCAGAACAACAGAAAAACTCAAAAAGCGTGCGCAGACGGCAATTCGCGGGCTCAAGCCGCCGCAGATCGTCGTTCTGGTCTTTGCGGCCATCGTGCTGTTGGGCGCGGCGCTGCTGACCCTGCCGATTTCTTCCAGAGACGGGCAGAGCAGCGGATTTTTTACGGCGCTGTTTACCGCTACCTCCGCCACCTGTGTGACAGGGCTGACGCTGGTTGACACCTGGGTGCAGTGGTCAGGCTTCGGACAGGCTGTGATTCTTCTGCTGATCCAGATCGGCGGTCTGGGCTTTATGACCATCCTGACCATCTTTATGCTCCTGCTTCGGCGGCGTATCGGCATGAAAGAACGTCTCATGATCTCTCAGGCCTTTTGTCTGGATTCCATGGAAGGCACGGTACGCCTCATTCGCCATGTGATTGCAGGCGTGTTTGTCATAGAAGGCGCCGGTACGCTGATTCTGACCCTGCGCTTCTGGGTGGATTATCCCTTCCTGACAAGTCTGAAGCTGGGACTGTTCCATTCGGTTTCCGCCTTCTGTAACGCGGGCTTTGATCTTCTCGGCTTCGTTCAACCCGGCGGAAGTCTCATGCCCTACCAAAGCGACGTGATCGTCAACGTTACCATCATGCTGCTCATTGTGCTGGGCGGTCTGGGCTTTTTCGTCTGGGAGGAGCTGCGCCAGCTGCATCGGACAAAGCAACTGTCCGTTTATACCCGGCTGGTGCTTTCCCTGACCGGCCTGCTGGTCTTTGGCGGCGCACTGGGCTTCGCCTGTCTGGAGTGGAACAACCCCGATACCATCGGCTCCATGTCCGTGGGGCAGAAGCTGATGCACTGCCTGTTCCAGTCCGTAACCACCCGAACGGCGGGATTCTTTACTGTAGATCAGGGTAACCTTACGGAAGCGTCCAAGGGACTGTCTATATTTTTGATGCTCATTGGCGGCTCCAGCGGCTCTACGGCCGGCGGCTTGAAGACCGTGACCTTTGCCATTGTGCCGCTGACGGCGCTGTTTGCCCTGCGGGGGAAGCAGTGCGTTTCCATTTTCCACCGCACCATCTCCAACCGCCAGATTCGCAGTGCCTTCGCCCTGTTCGCCATGTTTTTGTGCCTGATCTTCTTTGGCGGACTGGTGCTTTCGGCGGACAGCGGCCTTTCCCTCAGCAATACCATCTTTGAGTCGGTTTCCGCCCTTTCCACCGTGGGGCTGACGACCGGTATCACTACAACGCTTTCCGCAGGAGCGCAGCTTTTGCTCATTGTCTATATGTTTTTCGGCCGGGTGGGCATTATGACCATTGGCTTCGGTTTCCTGCTCAGCAATAAGCCGGATGAGCTTTACCATTATGTACAGACAGAATTTCTGATCGGATAGGAGCGAAAAATGAAACAGTATGTTGTGATTGGCATGGGTCGATTTGGGCAGGAGATTGCGGCCAAACTCTACGAGCTGGGCAACGAAGTGCTTGCCCTGGATCAAAACGAGCTGAACGTAAATAACATGTCCAACCGCGTGACTTACGCCGTGGTGGGCGACGCCCAGAACATTGAGGTTCTGCGCAAACTGGGCGTCAAGAATTACGACACCGCCGTGGTGGCCATCGGCGGCGATCTGACCGCAAGCATCCTCATTACCATGAATCTGAAAGAGCTGGGCGTTAAAAACGTCATTTGCAAGGCCCAGAACGAGCGCCACAAGCTGGCGCTGGAAAAGGTGGGAGCAGACCGGGTGATGATTCCGGAGAAGCTCATTGCCGGCAAGCTGGCAGAGTCCCTTTCCTCGGCAAAGGTGCTGGACTATATCAATCTTTCGGGAGATTTCAGCATTGTTGAGACGGTGATTCCGGAAAAATGGGTGGGACACAGCATTGCCCAGCTCAACGTCAGTTCCCGCTATCATGTGGTGCTGCTGGCCATTAAACGCGGCCAGCGGATGATGGTTTCTCCTGATACCAGCGCGCCTTTCGAGGCCGGAGACGTGGTGCTGGCGCTGGGCGAAAACAGCGCGCTGGATAAGATCAAGCAGCTATGAGCCCGGAGCGGATTACCAGCAAAACCAATCCCTATATTCGCCACGTCAAAAAGCTCCTCGCCAGCAGAAGCTACCGCTATGCGCAGCGCCAGTATGTGGCCGACGGCCTGAAGCTGCTGCAGGAGGCGGTAAAATGGCAGGCGCCCATCCGGGCGGTGTTGGTGCAGGACGGCGTGGACTGTCCGTTGCCGGAGGACTGCATGGTTGTGCGTGTGCCGGAAAGCCTGATGCGGGACGTCTCCCGCATGGAAGCGCCGCAGGGCGTGCTGACGGTATGCGATATGCCCGACGCCGGGCTGGAGCAGATTGCACCCGGCTGTCTGATTCTGGACGGGATACAGGATCCGGGCAATCTGGGAACCATGCTGCGCACGGCGGATGCTTTGGGCGTGCAAGTCGTTTTGTCCGACGGTTGCGCCGACCCCTATAACGAAAAAACCGTTCGGGCAGCCATGGGAGCGACCTTCCGTATGACGGTGCGGCAGGCCGACCGGCAGACCATTCTGGCTGCCTGTGAGAAAAACAGCGTTCCCCTGTGCGTCACGGCGCTTTCTCAGCAAGCCAAAGACATCCGCAGCCTTGACCTGAAGCGCTATGCCACGGTCATCGGCAGCGAGGGACACGGCGTATGCCCGCAGTTTTTGCAGGCGGCGCAGGCGGAGGCAATTATTCCCATGTCGCTCCACTGTGAATCTCTCAACGCAGCGGTGGCGGCGGCAATCGTAATGTGGCAGATGACGCGATAGACAAAGGCGGAGAGAGAAATGACGGAGTATTGGATCTGGCTGACCATGCACCAGAACGTCAGCGGCGGCAGTATTCGCCGGCTGCTGCGTCGATTCGGCACGCCTGAGGCCGTATTTCATGCTGATAAGGACGAGCTGCGCCACACCGAGGGGCTGACGCCGGGGGAGTATCAGGCACTGACCAGCCATGACACGGCGCAGGCCAGACAGATTTTAGAGCTGTGCTACCGAAAGGACATTCACATCCTGACCTATCAGGACAGCGCCTATCCATCGGCGCTGCGCGCCATTGACGACCCGCCGGCACTGCTCTACTACAAGGGCAGGCTGCCGGATTTTGACGGACGGCCTGCCGTGGCCGTAGTGGGGGCGAGAAACGCCAGCGCCTACGGCCTGAGCGCGGCCAAGCGCATCGGCTACCAACTGGGGAAGTGCGGTGCCGTCGTGGTTTCCGGCATGGCGCGGGGCATTGACGCCATGGCCATGCAGGGAGCGCTCAGCGCGGGAAATCCCGTGGTGGGCGTTTTGGGCTGCGGTGTGGACGTAGTCTATCCCCAGGAAAACCGCAGCCTGTTTGACGATGTGATACACAACGGCTGCCTGCTCAGCGAATATGCGCCCGGAACGCCGCCTCTGGGCAGAAATTTTCCGGTGAGGAACCGAATTATCAGCGGCCTTTCCAACGCCGTGCTGGTGGTGGAGGCCGCGGCCAAAAGCGGCGCTCTGATTACGGCCGGACTGGCGCTGGATCAGGGGCGGGACGTGTTTGCCGTGCCGGGGAATATCGGCAATGCCGCCTGCGCCGGGAGCAACGGCCTTTTGAAGCAGGGCGCCATGCTGGCCGAAAGCGGCTGGGACATTGTCAGCCAATATGAGCACCTCTATCCACAGACGGTCACGCCCTTTGACGGAGGGGTTCTGCCCGTTCAGGAGGCCGATCTGCTGGAGGCCGGGAAAAAAGTGGCTTCTTATGTGGCGCTGCCGACAAAACAGGACAAAATAGAGGTTGACAAGGGGTCGGAAGATCACTATATTGACCTCACAGAGATAAAGAATCAGGTCAGCGAGGACGAGTGGAGCGTGCTGCAAACGCTCCAAAACGGTCAGAAGCAGGCCGATGAGATGATCGCCGAAAGCGGGCTTCCGGCGGCCAGAGTGCTGGCTGCCATCACCCTGCTGGAGGTGAAAGGCTATCTGAACAGGCTGCCCGGCAAGCGGTTCAGCCTGAAAAGTAATTGACACGGGGGTTCGTTCATGAGTAAGGAAAATCCGGATCTGGTCATTGTGGAGTCGCCCTCCAAGGCGAAGACCATTGGCAAGTATCTGGGCAAGGACTATCAGGTTAAGGCCTGTATGGGTCATTTGCGGGATCTGCCCAAAAACACCATGGGCGTGGATCTGGAACACGATTTTGAGCCGGAGTATGTGCCACTGGAGAGCAAGGCGGAATTGATCCGGGAACTGAAAAAGGCGGCAAAGCAGAGCGACTGCGTCTATCTTGCCACCGACCCTGACCGCGAGGGCGAGGCCATCTCCTGGCATTTGAAGGAGCTGCTGGAGCTTCCCGACGAGAAGACCAGACGGGTGACCTTCAACGAGATTACCAAGGGCGTGGTCACCAGGGCGATTCAGCAGCCCCGGGGGATCGACGCCGACCTGGTGGATGCCCAGCAGGCCAGAAGAATTCTGGATCGTATTGTAGGCTATCAGCTCAGCCCCCTGCTGTGGCGCAAGGTGCGCAAGGGACTGTCGGCGGGGCGCGTCCAGTCAGTGGCGACCCGGCTGGTGGTGGATCGGGAAAATGAGATCCGCGCCTTTGTGCCGGAGGAATACTGGTCTCTGGACGCCATGCTGCGCTGCACAGACAAGGACGGCCAGTTTGTCGCCCACTATTTTGGAGAGAAGAAAAAACGAACGCTGAAAAACGAGGCGGAAGTAGACGCGGTTATTGCTGACATCACCGGCCAGCCGTTTACCGTGGGTGAGATCAAGCGCGCCGACAAAAAGCGCTCTCCCGCGCCGCCCTTTATTACCTCCACCCTCCAGCAGGACGCTTCGCGCCGGCTGAATATGACGCCCAAGCGCACCATGGCCATCGCCCAGCAGCTCTATGAAGGCGTGGACATTACGGGCGTGGGCACGGTCGGTCTGATCACTTATATGCGTACCGATTCCCTGCGTCTGTCGGAAGAAGCGCTGGCATCGGCAAGAGACTATATCTGCGGCCGCTACGGCGACGGCTATTACGCTGGAACGCCCCGGCGGTTCAAGACCAAAAACGGGGCACAGGACGCCCACGAAGCTATCCGCCCCAGCAATGTGGCGCTGGATCCGGAACGGGTGCAGAAGGATCTGACAAAAGAGCAGTACAAGCTCTATAAGCTCATCTGGAGCCGCTTTGTGGCCTGCCAGATGGCCAATGCCGTCTATGATACGGTGGCCATTGAGACCGAGTGCGCAGGACACCGCTTCCATTCCAACCATCAGAGCCTGAAATTCCCGGGCTTTTTGGCGGTCTATGAAGAGAGCCGGGAGGACGAGCATGAAGAAACGGCGCCTGCGCTGCCCCCCATGCAGACCGGCGACCGGGCGCAAATGGAGCGCTTTGAAAAAGAACAGCATTTTACGCAGCCCCCCGCACGGTATTCCGAGGCCATGCTGGTAAAGGCCATGGAGGAAAAGGGTGTGGGCAGACCTTCCACCTACGCCTCTATTATTTCCACCATTGAAGACCGGGAATATGTAACAAAAAAGGACAAGCGTCTTTGCCCCACGCCCTTGGGCGAGGTGGTGACCCAACTGATGCTCGACCACTTTAACGACATTATCGACGTGGAGTTTACTGCAGGGATGGAGAGCAAGCTGGACGAGGTGGAAGCGGGAAAGATTCCCTATAAGACGGTTCTGCGGGATTTCTATACCGGCTTCCATAAGGAGATGGAGGACGCCACCGAGGCGCTGAAGGACACCCGTATTAAGGTGCCTGACGAGGTGACGGACGAGGTCTGCGAGCTGTGCGGCAGAAACATGGTCATCAAAACGGGACGCTTCGGAAAATTCCTGGCCTGCCCGGGTTACCCGGAGTGTAAAAACACCAAGCCCATTGTTGAGCGGATGCCCGGCCGCTGTCCCAGGTGCGGCAGCGGGATGCTCAAGCGCAAATCCAAACGGGGCTTTGCCTATTATGCCTGCGAGCAGGGGGCTGCCTGCGGCTTTATGTCCTGGGATGTGCCCACGGACAAGGATTGCCCCGTGTGCGGACAGACCATGTTCAAAAAAGCAGGCAGAGGACAGAACCGTCCCTTCTGCATCAACGAAAACTGTTCCAATTTCCTGCCGGAGGACAAACGGGGCTACCGCAGAAAGCCGTCCGCTGCAGCGGAGAGTGCCCAGCAGGAGGACAAGACTGCTGCTGCAGCAGAGGATAAGAAGAAAAAAACGACCGCAGCCAAAAAGACCGCTGGAAAGAAAACTGCCGCTGGTGGCGAGAAGAAAAAAACGGCGACGGCAAAAAAGACGTCGGCAAAGAAAACTGCCGCCGAGAGGGAATCGTCATGACCGAAGTGAAAGTCATCGGCGCCGGTCTGGCGGGCTGTGAGGCGGCATGGCAGTTGGCAAACCGGGGCATTTCCGTGCGGCTGTATGAGATGAAGCCGGCCAAAATGACGCCCGCCCATCACAGCACCGATTTTGCGGAGCTTGTCTGCTCCAATTCTTTCCGGGGCGACCGGCTTGAAAACGCCGTTGGACTGCTGAAAGAGGAACTGCGGCGGCTGGGGAGCCTGATCATGGCGTGCGCCGACGAGACTCGGGTGGAGGCGGGCGGCTGCCTTGCGGTGAACCGCTACGGCTTTTCCGGTCTGGTGACAGAGCGGATTCACAGCCACCCCAACATCACCGTCGTCTCTCAGGAGGTTACCCAAGTGCCTCAGGGGCCGGTGATTATCGCCACGGGGCCTTTGACCTCCGACGCCCTGTCGGATGCCATTGCTGTCTATTTCGGAAACGCCAAATATCTCAATTTCTTTGACGCCGCCGCGCCGCTGGTGAGTTTCGACTCGCTGAATATGGACAGGGCGTGGTTTGCCTCCCGGTATGACCGGGGAACGGCAGATTATGTAAACTGTGCCATGGATGAGGCGGAATATAAGGCCTTTGTCGCGGAACTGGCCGCCGCCCAGGAGGCGGAGGTACACGGCTTTGAGGACAACATGGTCTTTGAGGGCTGTATGCCCGTGGAGGTCATGGCACGCCGGGGAGAGGATACCCTGCGCTTCGGCCCGCTCAAGCCCGTGGGGCTGAAAGACCCCAAAACCGGGAAGGAACCCTACGCCGTGGTGCAGCTTCGCAAGGACAACGCCGACGGCTCGATATACAACATGGTGGGCTTTCAGACCCATCTGAAATTCCCGGAGCAGCGGCGGGTTTTTTCCATGATCCCGGCGCTGCGTCAGGCGGAGTTCGTCCGTTATGGGGTCATGCACCGCAATACGTTTCTGGATTCCCCCCGGCTGCTGGACGCCTGTTACGCCGACCGCCGCGACCCGCTGGTGGCTTTTGCCGGTCAGATGACCGGGGTGGAGGGCTATGTGGAATCCACGGCTTCCGGCTATCTGGCCGCCGTGGCCATGGCTGCCAAGGTACAGGGCAAGCCTCTGCCGGAGGTCTCCAATCAGACGGCCATTGGGGCGCTTGCCAGATATATCAGCGACGAGTCCGTGGTCAACTTCCAGCCCATGAATATTAATTTCGGCATCATTGCGCCCCTGGGCTATAAGGTCAAGGGGAAAGCCAATAAAAATCTGGCCATTGCCAACCGTGCGCTGGAACAACTGGCGCAGCTACAAACCTAGAAAGA
>JAQYBZ010000066.1 GCA_029003235.1 Bacillota bacterium | reverse complement strand
TCCAAGGGACGCGCCGCCCGGGCGCTGGCAGAAAAACTGCACAGACCGGTTCTGGTCTGTGCAGGAGACGCTCTGAACGATGTGAGTATGCTGCGTCAGGCGGACTACGCCTTTGTCCCTGCGGACTGCGAGCAGGCCGTGGCCGCCATGGGGTTCCGCCAAACCGTACCCTGCGCCCAGGGGGCGGTGGCGTCGGCCATCCGCCAGTTGGAGGCGCTGCTCTGAGGGCGGTCAAAGGAAGAATTTCCGCGACAGATAATCCCGCAAAGGCCGTATAGCACCGGCCAGGATTAAAAACAGGCCGAAAGCGGAAAAGGCGCTGACCGGGTACAGAGACCAGGTGAACATTTTGGTGCCGAAGGTGATATGCTCAAACATTTCCAGCAGCATGGAGCTGCAGCCGATGACGATGAGCAGACCCCCGGTAATAAACAGCTTGCCCCGCTTGACATAGCGAAACAGGGCAATGGTCGCCGTGGTGATGGCGCCGGTAATCATCACAATGGGAAAGGCGAAGGACAAAAACCATCTTCCGCCGTTGTACAGGCAGATATAGAGCAGATACCCGCAGACGCTGACAAAGCCAAGAGGAACGAAGATCATGGGATGGGGGTTGTCGAACCACAAAGGCAGCAGAGTAATACAGTACAGTACCGCAATGCCCAGCATGACATAACCCGACCAGCTCACCGCGTGATAGGTGCTCAGACAGAAGATCAAAGCGGACAGGCACACGGCAACGAGACCCACGGTCAAAAAAGCCAGCACCGGGATCCGGCTGCTGGCCGGGGCTTTGGGGTAGCGGGCGGAATAATTTTTCGGTTCCTTTGCCGGCTCCTCCGGCCGCCACACGGGCGTATCGCACAGAGGACAGCGCTCGACGCCTTCCTGCAGACGCACGCCGCATTTTACACAATACATAGTTCCTTACCTTCTTTTGTTGCTTTCGATGGTGACGGGGATCCCCAGCTCTACCAGACGGGAGAAAAACCGCTGTTCCAGGGAGGCTTCCCGGATGTTACGGATCATGTTGATGCAGGTGGTCTCCCCAAGCGTGGCCACGGAGCAGTTGTTGGGATAGGTGGCCTGCACACCGATGATAAATTCCAGCCGCTGCACATAGGGGTGCAGGGCTTCCGGCAGGGTCAGCCTGCCCAGATTGGAGATGTTCAGGCAACCCTTGCGTTCGCCCACGGAGGCATAAACCATGCGCAGGGCGATGTTCTTGATAAACAGGGGGGCGATTTTCAGCAGCGGCAGTTTTTGGGGATTGACGTTGGCGGCCATGCGGCCCGCCATCTGCTGGGGAGTGGCTTCGGCGGCAAGCTGGCCGGCAATGGCGCGGCACAGCTCGTCCAGCGTATAGCTGCCCAGCCGGGGGTCTACCCCGGGATTGAGGGTCAGAGCGAAATTGCGCAGGGTGCGGCTGCCGTAGAGCTGGCGCAGATTCACGGGTACGGTGATCTTAACGGGCTTCTGCCGGGTGAGGGGCGTGCGCTCGGCCTGCATTTCCAGAATTACCTGCGCCATAACGGCGGCCAGAAACACGGTGACCGTGGACTGATGGGCATGCGCCGCGTCCAGCAGCGCCGAGGTGGGAACCACGCCGGTGATGAGATGGAGAAATCCGTCGGGCTCCGGCGTACCGCTCAGGCGCATGGCGTCGGGCTCCTTACGGCTAAGGGCGTATTTGCTGGCGTAGCGCAGAAAGCTGTCTTCCAGCTCCTCCGGTCTGGGGGCTTCCTCCGGAGACAAAACGCCGTCGGTGGCAGGGATCGCTGCGCCGTATTTCAGGCGGACATACTCCGCCACCAGGGAACGCAGATAGACAGAGCCGCCGGTGCCGTCGGTCAGAGAGTGGAAGAATTCCACGGCGATGCGCTGCCGGTAATACAGTACCCGCAGGCAGCAGGTGCGCAGCTCTTTCTGCCCCATATAGGCCAGAGGATAGGCGTAATCCTGCCGGACGGCGGGAGCGGCAGCTTCCTCCAGATAATACCAGAACAGCCCGGTGCGCAGGCGCACATACATGGACGGGAACCGGGGCTTCAGGGCGTTGACGGCCTGCTGCAGGAGCAGCGGGTCGATTTCTTCTGTCAGCGTGGCGGAAAGGCGGAACACATTGGACCAGCCCTTACGCCGCACGGCAGGGAAGATCAGCGCGGCGTTGTCCAGCCGCAGCCATAGCTTGCTCATTTTGCGATCCTCCGGATAAAAGCGGCAATGTCGGTCAGATCCTGCTTGCGCTCTTTCAGACCGTAGAGCACATAGGCGTGCCACAGACCCGGCGCCACAGTCAGGGTGCTGCGGCATCCGGCGGCAAGGAGCCTGCCGTGGAGGGTCACGGCGTCGTCCAGCATGATCTCGTCTCCACCGGCAAAGAGCAGGCTTTCGGGCATCTGGCGCAGATCGCCAAACAGAGGGGAGGCCAGAGGCGCCTCCGGACAGTCGGTGTACAACGAAGCATAGTGGCGCAGGCGCTGGGGCGTCATGGAGGGATCCACGGCTGCATTTGTCCGGTAGGAGAGGCCGGAACCGGTGAGGTCGCTCCAGGGAGAGATTCCCACAAGACCGCCGGGCAGGGGAAGTCCCTCCTGTTTCAGCCGCAGGCACAGGCAGTAGATCAGTCCGCCGCCTGCGGATTCTCCCGCCAGCACCAGCTTTTCCGGTGCAAAGGACGCGAGCAGAAAGCGGTAGGCGTCCATGGCGTCGTCCAGCGCCGCCGGGAAGGGATGCTCCGGCGCGAGGCGGTAGGCCGGGCAGAAGACCCGGCAGTTGGACTGGGCGGCCAGCACGGAGCCAAAGCCCTTGGCGTAGGCCAGATCGCCGCAGCAATAGCCGCCCCCGTGGAGATACAGCACAGCGCCGTCACAGTCGGGCGTCTTGGGACGGATCATGGCGGCGCGGCAGCGCGGCAGTTCCATCTCCGTGTTCTGCAGATCCTCCCGGGGGAGCATTTGCAGAATCCTGCCCAGCAGCTCCTGCCCCTTGCGCTCCACGGAAATGGGCTCGTTATCCATGCGAGACTGCATCTTTTTCAGTTGGGTGCGAATAAATTTTTCTGTCATAAAAACCCCGATCCTCTTTCCCAGGCGCTGGCTCAGGGAAGAATTCTGCTGGCTTTGAGATAACGCTCTTCCTCGGAAAAGACGCAGCCGCAGTATTTCTGCATATAAAAGCCCAGTTCCCGGGCGCGCTCCTGCCCCTGCCGAAACAGCGGACGGAAATCCCGGTAGAGAAACTGGACGCCGTTTGCTTCGGCGGCACGCTGTGCCACCTGACACATAAGCTCGTGCTTCTGATAGGGAGAGATAAACAGGCTGGAGGTAAAGCTGTCAAAGCCCTGCTCCCGGGCGACGACTGCGGCGCGGAACAGGCGCATTTCATAACATTTGACGCAGCGGTTGGGGATGTCCTCAGCCACGGCGCGCACAAAGGGGCGCAGGCCGTAGTCGTTCTGCTCTATGAGGGGCAGATCAATGGTCTGGGCGTATTCCCGCAGACAGTTGCGCCGGGCGCGGTATTCGGTGAAGGGGTGGATGTTGGGATTATACCAAAAGCCCGTGACTTCTATGCCCTCCTCCCGAAGACTCTGGATGCACATATTGGAACAGGGGGCACAGCAGATATGCAAAAGTGTTTTCATAGACAAGGCGCTCCTTTTTATTAAAAACAGTGTATCACATTTTTCAAAATCCCACAACTGCTTTTGCGCGGTTTTCCAAAACTGCGTCTCTTTCCGGGGAGAAATCTCCCGGCGGCGCAATTTTTCTATTGAATTTTTCCGCCGGGTCTGCTATACTCATGGTAACGCGGATGTAGTTCATTGGTAGAACATCAGCTTCCCAAGCTGAATAGGCGGGTTCGATTCCCGTCATCCGCTCCATGCAGGACGGCAATTTTAAGAATTGCCGTCCTCTTTTCTTTTGCAAATAAGTCTGCCCTCCTTGGCAAAGGAGGGCAGACGGCTTTTTGTTTGGGCTGATTTCAAGCAGATGGGCTGTGGGAGGGTGCGCCTTAAAGCTCGTCCTGCACCACGGCGATATGCACTTCGTCCAACTGCTTCTGCTCCACGGCGGTGGGAGCGCCCATCATGACGTCCTGGGCGTTCTTGTTCATGGGGAAAGGAATGATCTCCCGGATGGAGTCCTCTCCGGCCAGAAGCATGACCATGCGGTCGACGCCCGGGGCGATGCCCGCATGAGGCGGCGCACCGTAGCAGAAAGCGTTGTACATGGCGGGGAATTTGGCCTTGACGTCCTCCTCGCCCAGACGGACAAGCTGGAAGGCTTCCACCATGATCTCCGGATCGTGATTCCGCACAGCGCCGGAGGACAGCTCCACGCCGTTGCACACCAGATCGTACTGATAAGCGGTGATGGTCAGAGGATCGATCTCACCCCGCGCCGCTTTTTGCAGGATCTCCAGTCCGCCGTTGGGCATGGAGAAAGGATTGTGACAGAACTCCAGCTCACCGGATTCCTCTCCGATTTCGTACATGGGGAAGTCCACGATCCAGCAGAATTCGTAGCGCTCCGTGTCCATGTGGCCGGGCACCAGCGCGCCCAGCTTGTTGCGCAGAACGCCTGCGGTCTTCTGGGCGGCGGACTTCTTGCCCGCGGTGACGCCCACGAAACAGCCGGGCTTCAGGTTGAGCTTCTGTGTAACGGCCTCTTTGTTGGGGGTCAGGAATTTGGCGATGCCCCCTGCAAATTCGCCGTTTTCGTCCACCTTGAACCAGTAGGGCTTCTGCCCGGCCTGCACCTCCACATCGGCGCAGAGCTTATCAATGGCCTTTCTGGCCAGGGCGCAGTCTTCCACCACAATGGCCTTGACCGTGTTGCCCGGAGCGAAGGGCGCAAAGTCCGTGCCCTGCACCAGAGAGGTAATGTCGTCTACCAGCAGGTCGATGCGCAGGTCAGGCTTGTCGGAGCCGTAACGCTCCATGGCGTCATTATAGGAAATGCGACGGAACGGAGCGGTGGAGGCGATGTTGTACTTGCCGTATTTGGCGAAAATGGGAGGCAGCACATCCTCCAGCACGGCGAACACGTCGTCCTGAGAGGCAAAGGCCATCTCCATATCCAACTGATAGAACTCGCCGGGAGAGCGGTCGCCACGGGCGTCCTCGTCCCGGAAGCAGGGGGCGATCTGGAAGTAGCGGTCAAAACCGGCGGTCATGAGCAGTTGCTTGAACTGCTGGGGCGCCTGCGGCAGGGCATAGAACTTGCCGGGATGCTTTCTTGCCGGAACCAGATAGTCCCGGGCGCCCTCAGGAGAGGAGGCGGTGAGGATGGGGGTGGTGATCTCCAGAAAACCGTGTTCCGTCATGGCCTTGCGCAGGGCGGCCACGACGTTGCAGCGCAGGATGATGTTGTTTTTCACGGCGGGATTGCGCAGATCGAGATAACGGTATTTCAGCCGCACGGTCTCGTCGGCCTCCCGGCTGCGGTTGATCTCAAAGGGCAGCTCCCGGTATTGACAGCGCCCCAGCACTTCGATTTTATCCGGGACGATCTCCACCTCTCCCGTGGGGAGCTTGGGATTTTTGGAGTCGCGCTCACGCACCACGCCCTCTACGGCGATGGTGGATTCTTTGTTGAGGGACTTGATGACGTTCATCATGTCCTCGGTCTGCACGACGACCTGTGTGGTGCCGTAAAAATCCCGAACCACCACAAAAGCGAAGTTACTGCCCACATTGCGGACATTTTCCATCCAACCGGCGATGCGGACGTGCTTTCCGGCATCGGACAGGCGAAGCTCGCCGCAGGTGTGCGTTCTGTTCTGGAACATATAAGTACCTCTTTTTATATTAAAATGTTTTATTCCTGAATCAGGGAGCCGCCGCCGCGGGCGGCAAGGCCGGCCTGAATAAAAGCGGCGGCCTGAGGCAGGGGCAGAAGCTGCTGTTCGCCGGAGGACAGGTCCTTGACCGAGACCTTTCCGGCGGCGATCTCGTCCTCGCCTAAAAAGACCACATAGGGAATGCCCAGCCGGTCGGCATACTGCATTTTGGCCTTGAATTTCTTCTGCTCGCAATACAACTGGGTGCGCAGCGCCTGCTGGCGCAGATAGGTGGCGGCAGCGGCGGCAGCGGAGAGATCCTCCGTCATGGGCAACACCAGAACGTCTGCCGGGGCTGTGGACAGGGACGGATTGAGCATGCCCTGCTCCTGCAGCACATAAAACAGACGGGTCACACCGATGGAAATCCCCACGCCGGGCAGCACCCGGTCGGTGTAATAGCCTGCCAGATTGTCATAGCGGCCGCCGGAGCAGATGGAGCCGAGCTCCGGGTGATCCAGCATGGTGGTCTCATAGACCGTGCCGGTATAGTAATCCAGCCCCCGGGCGATGGTCAGATCCACCGCGAAGAATTCCTCAGGCACACCGAAAGCGCCCAGATATTTTACCACGGTGCCAAGTTCGTCCAGACCGGTATCAAAGACTTCATTTTTGCCGCGATATTGCTCCAGCGCGGCCAGAACCGATGCGTTGTCGCCGGCAATGGAGATGAATTTCAGAATCTCCTCGCCCGCCTGGGCGGAAAGCCCCAGATCGTCTGTCAGCAGCGCCAGCACCTTCTGCGCGCCCAGCTTCTCCAGCTTGTCCACCGTGCGCATGATGTCGGCAGCCCGCTCTGACAAACCCAGCATGGCGTAAAAGCCGTTGAGAATCTTGCGGTTGTTGACCCGGATACGGAAGCGCCTCAGGCCAAGCTCTGTAAAGGTGGTATAAATGACGGCGGGAATCTCCGCCTCGTTGGCGATGTCCAGCTTGCCGTCGCCGATGATGTCAATGTCCGCCTGATAGAACTCTCGGAACCGCCCCCGCTGAGCGCGCTCGCCCCGGTAG
Source organism: Bacillota bacterium (assembly GCA_029003235.1). GTDB lineage: Bacteria > Bacillota > Clostridia > Oscillospirales > Oscillospiraceae > JAFRPC01. Next base: position 30,655 of record JAQYBZ010000066.1, on the reverse strand, counting down.
ACCTTGCCGATCTGGAACCGGCGGAAGGGGAAGCTCAGCTCTGCGGCGTGGAGCGCCACATATTTTGCCAGAGGCACCGTCAGATCAAAGCGCAGGCAAAGATCGCTGTCGCCCTTGGAGAAGCGGTAGATCTGCTTTTCCGTCTCGCCGCCGGCCTTGGCCAGCAGGATCTCGGCGGATTCCACTGCCGGGGTATCCAGAGGGGTGAAGCCGTAGAGACTGTAGGTGCGCCGCAGCACGTCAAGAAACTGCTCCATCTGCATCTGGGGAGCAGGCAGCAGCTCCATAAACCCGGAAAGGGTTCTGGGTTTGATTTTATCCATGATCATATCCTTTCAAAAACAGGAAAATAATAAGTGCCGGCAGCGTCCGGCAGGGCAGCCGCCCTATTTGCGCTCCCGTTTGGAATGGAGCAGCTCACGCCAGTCCAGATCACCGCGCTGGAGTCCCAGCACCAGCAGCTCCGCCGTGGCCAGATTGGTGGCTACCGGCACGTTGTGGGCGTCGCACAGGTACAGGGTCTGGAGCGTCGCCTGATTGTCCCAGGGGTCTTTGGAGCTGGGGTCGGTGAACATGAGCACCATGTCGATCTCGTTATAGGCGATGCGCACGTCTACCTGCTGGTGGCCGCCCTGATTGTGCGCCAGAAACAGGGTGATGGGCAGGCCGGTGGCTTCCGCCACCAGACGGCCGGTGGTCGCCGTGGCGGAGAGATTATATTTGGCAAGAATGCTTTTATAGGCGGTGCAGAACTGCACCATCAGTTCTTTTTTCTTGTCATGAGCCATCAGTGTGATATTCATGATACAGCGCCTCCTTCTTGCGGTTTATCGGATTCTTAACAGGCGTACCTTACGGCCGCACAGCCTGCGGGCGATATGTAGACAGGCCACGGCGGCGTTCTGGTTGGAAAACAGCACCAGCGCCGTATTGTGGGCGGCGGAGAGAACCACGTTTTGATCTTCCGGCACGATGCCCAGCAGAGGCAGACCCACATTGTCCATAACGTCGTCCACCGTCAGGGACATTTGCCGGAACAGCTTGGGAGTGATGCGGTTGACGATGAGCCGGACGTCGTGTTTTCCGGCCAGAAACAGGGCGTCCGCCGCGCAGGCGGCGTCGCGCATGGAGGCCGGATCGGGCGTGGAGACCACCAGCACGCTGTCGGCCTCGTTCGCTGCCAGCCAAAAGCCTTCGCCCAGCCCAGCGGGTGCGTCAATCAGGCAGAAGTCGAACGCCTGCCGCACCTGCTGCAGCAGGCCGGAAAAGCCGCCGGGGGTGATGCGCCCCGGCTTTTCGGAAATGGGCGCCGTGAGCAGAAACAGCCCGGGAATGTCCGGATGGGGCGCAGCCTCGGACAGAGAACAGCGGCCAAAGATGACGTCAGCAAAGGAAATGGGCGCCAGATCGGCCATACCCAGAGAGATGTCCAGATTGCGCAGGCCGATATCCGCGTCGATGCACAGCACGCGCTTGCCGTCGGCGGCAAGGCAGGAGGCGATCCCGGCGCAGAGGGTGGTTTTTCCCGTCCCTCCCTTGCCGGAGGTCACGGCGATGACCTGACCCATATGCAGCCCTCCTTATCCCATCTTAGTTACTATGTAGTATACCCTATTTTTTGGTTCTTTTCAACAGGTTTTTGCAAAGCGAAGCAGCCAATTTTGTGCCGCCGGCAAAAAAATCCCGGGCCGATGGCATAGGCGGGGACAACCGGGAATATGTTTTACGGAAACCGGCGGCAAAGGAGGATACCATGGCTACATATACGGCACAGCAGAAGCAGCAGGAGGCGCGGCCGTCCCTGCCCCATAAGCTGACGCTGGACGAGCGCAGCAGACTGGCGGTCACGGGGGTAACGGAGGTTGTGAGCTTTGATGAGAGCGCGGTGGTGCTCAAGACGGTCAAAGGCGTGCTGGTCATCCGCGGGCAGCAGCTTCACCTGCAGACCCTCTCTCTGGACGGAGGACAGGTGGCGGTGGACGGCACGGTCAGCTCCATGAATTATGAGGAGCTGCGCAGAGAGGGCGGCTTTTTCAGCCGGCTCTTTGGCTGATGGAGCTGCCGGTGACGGCGCAGGCAGTCCAGTTCGGACTGTCTGCCCTGCTGGGCGTTGGGCTGGGGCTGGTCTACGACCTGCTGCGGGCGCTGCGCCGCCATGCGAAAAAACTGACGGCGCTGCTGGACGCGGTGTTCTGCCTGACGGTGCTATGCGCGCTTCTGCTGCTTGCGCTGTATGTGGGGCACGGGCAGCTCCGCGTATTTATGATACCCGGCGTTGCGCTGGGCGCCACGGCCTATTTTCTGACCCTCAGCCGCCTGGCGGTAAAGCTGTTTGAGGGCTTTTGGCAGCTTTTGGTTCTGCCCTGGCGGCTGCTTTTCTGGCTGGGAAAGAAAATTTTTGGATTTTTTCAAAAAATCGCAAAAAAGGGAGTTGCATTTGCAAAAAAATCGTTTAATATAAAAGAGAAGAAAAGGCATGGTCGCGAAGAGTACCCGTCCGCGGCAAAGCGGCGGCGCAAAAAACGGCCAAAACCCCGCAGAAGGAGGCGTCCCGGTTGAAGTTCAAAAAGACCCGTTTGCTGACAAAACTGCTGCTGTTGGCAGTGGCCGTCTATGCCGTGGTGACGCTGGTCAGTCTGCGCACCCAGATCCTCCAAAAGCAGAAGCAGGCCGCCGCGCTGGAGCAGCAGGTAGCCGCCGCCCAGCAGGAACAGCTTGAGCTGCAGGAGGATATTGACAAGATCGGCACCAAGGAGGGCGTAATCAAAGTCGCCCGGGAGCGTCTTGGCATGGTGGAGGACGGAGAGATTGTCTTTTACGATTCCGACGACTGAAGCGAAAGCCCGTCGGCGTTTTTCAATTACTTTTTTACAGAACGGAAGGATACGGAAACATTTATGGAATTAGCGGTGGGCGCAATCCTGGACGGTACGGTAAAATCCATCACAGCTTTCGGCGCATTTGTAACGCTGCCGGAGGGAAAGACCGGCCTTGTCCATATCTCAGAGGTGGCCAATACATACGTCAGCGACATTCACCAGTTTTTAACGGTGGGGCAGCAGGTACGGGTGCGGGTCATCTCCGCGGAGACGGGCGGGCGCATCAGCCTGTCCATCAAGCAGGCACAGGAGCGCCCGCAGCGGAAAGAACGCCCGGCCAGACCGGCGGCAACGGAGCGTCCCCAGCGGACGGAGCCGCAGACCTTTGAGGAAAAGCTGAAGCAGTTTATGGCGGACTCGGACAACAAGATAGCCGGGGTGCGCCAATATGAGCGCAAGACCCGCAGCAGGCGGCGCTGAGAGAGCAAAAGGCGGAGCAGCTCCGCCTTTTTTCTATAGAATGGCAGGCCGGCTGCGGCCTGAATTTTTTCTGAGGAGCGGGTGCTTTGCCCCTCCTGTTTGGAGGTTTTTATGAAACTGGCAGTCATTACCGGCGGTTCCCGGGGCATTGGCGCGGCGGCCGTCAGCGCTTTCCGGAAACAGGGCTATGAGGTGGCCTTTTTCTATGCGTCCGACCCTGCGGCAGCGCAGGCGGTGGCGCAGCGCACCGGCGCGCAGGCCATCCGGTGCGACGTTTCCGACGCCGCCGCCGTGGAGGCGGCCTTTGCCCGGCTGGGCACGGCGCAGGTGCTGGTGAATAATGCCGCCGTGTCCCATACGGGGCTGATTCAGGACATTTCTCCGGCGCAGTGGGACAGGCTCTTTGCCGTGAATGTACGGGGCGTCTACAACTGCGTCCGGGCGGCGCTGCCGGGGATGCTGGAAAGACAGGACGGATGTATCCTCAATGTTGCCTCCATGTGGGGACAGGTGGGGGCAAGCTGCGAGGCCTGCTATTCCGCCACCAAGGGGGCGGTCATCGCCCTGACCAAGGCGCTGGCTAAGGAACTGGCGCCCTCCCATATCCGGGTCAACGCCGTTTCCCCCGGCGTGATTGACACGGACATGAACAGCCACCTGTCGGTGCAGGAAATGGACGAGCTTGCCCAGCAGACGCCGCTGGAGCGCATCGGACGACCGGAGGAGGTCGCCCAGGCGCTGGTCTATCTGGCCGATGCCCAGTTTGTCACCGGACAGATCCTGCCCGTCAACGGCGGCTTTGTGATCTGAAGACGCAAGAAAACCCGCTGCAAGAAAAAGTCTTGCAGCGGGTTTCTTTTTCAACAGTAGAGACGTTTACACCTTTTCCAGCAGCTTTTCCACGCCGTCGGTCTTTTCCCAGGGCAGATCCAGGTCGCTGCGGCCAAAATGACCGTAGGCGGCGGTCTGCTGGTAGATGGGACGGCGCAGATCCAGCGCCGAGATAATGGCGGCCGGACGCAGGTCGAAGCACTGGCGCACCAGCTCGCTCAGGCGCAGGTCGCTGAGGGTTCCCGTTCCGAAGGTATCCACCAGAACGGACACGGGCTGGGACACGCCGATAGCGTAGGCCAGCTCGATCTGGCACTTCCGGGCAAGACCGGCCTTGACGATGTTCTTGGCAATATATCTGGCCATATAGGCGGCGCTGCGGTCAACTTTGGTGGGATCCTTGCCGGAGAATGCGCCGCCGCCGTGGGCGGCGTAGCCGCCGTAGGTATCGACGATGATCTTTCTGCCGGTCAGACCGGAATCTGCCGCCGGGCCGCCCAGAACGAACCGGCCGGTGGGATTGACATAGAAGCGGGTGTCGTTGTCCAGCAGGCGGGCAGGCAGAGTGGGCTTGATGACCTGCTCGATCACGGCCTCACGCAGATCCTGAATGGAGATGTCTGCGGCGTGCTGGGTGGAGACCACCACGGTGTCGATGCGCTCTACCTGGCCGTTTTCACCGTACTGTACGGATACCTGGCTCTTGCCGTCGGGGCGCAGCCAGCCCAGAGCGCCGCTCCGGCGCTGCTCCGTGAGCTTTCGGCACAGCTTGTGGGCATAATAGATGGGAGCGGGCATAAGCTCTTCCGTCTCGTCGCAGGCGAAACCGAACATCATGCCCTGATCGCCGGCGCCGGTGGTGTCGGCCTCGTCATAGGAGCTGTCCACGCCCATGGCGATGTCGGCGGACTGGTCGTCAATGGCTGTCAGAACGGCGCAGGTGTTGCCGTTGAATCCGGCTTCGGGGCTGTCGTAGCCGATCTTTTTCAGCGTCTCCCGGGCAACTTTGGGGATGTCCACATAGCAGTTGGTGGAGATTTCGCCCATGACCAGCACCATGCCGGTGGTGGCTGCACACTCGCAGGCGACGCGGGCGTTGGGATCCTTGGAGAGAATGGCGTCCAGAACGCCGTCGGAGATCTGGTCGCATACTTTGTCGGGATGGCCTTCCGTCACGGATTCGGAAGTAAAAATACGTTTCATCATCACACATACGTCCTTTCATAAAAAACAGGCTCTGCCACAGCAGAGCCTGAAAAATACAATCCTCATCTGCCGATTTACTCGCCGGAATTAGCACCTTTCTTACGCAGGTTGCTGGGCTTCATAGGGCCGGTCCCTCCGCCACTCTTGATAAGGTTATTCACTTGTTCGATTACATTATAGCGATTTTTCGCCGCTTGTCAAGGCTTTTCGCCGCTTTTGGGGAAATTAAACTGTAGGTGTTACAACACTCATCTGAATCACACACAGAAAAAACGGATGTGACAGCTCCGGGTTCCTGTGCGTTTTCTATGTAACCGGTTGCCCGGATGAAGTCATCATAATCTTCTTTCGAGCAACCTTTCATGAAGATGTGACAGTGTTGCGTATCATTTTCCTCCGGCAGCATAAATACGCTCCACAAAGACTTGTATCAGCGATTTAAGTACACCGGGTACGGCATTGTCGGCATACTATCCAAATGACAACAGTCTTTCCTTAGTTTCCACAATGTCACGGATAGCGTACATCTGACTGTGCCTATTATCCGCTGACTTTTGCAGTAGCGTTTCTGTTTCGGCAAGCGCATCGGTCAGCACCTTCACATCCTCCGGAATAAAGCGCTTCAGACTGCCGTCTGCGTCACGCAGATTTTTACCGGATTGGATATCGCTGCTTCAAGCTGTCCCTTCTTTTTTCTAAGATCGGGCAATGAATAATCAGACCGTCAGACGCAAACGAGACCTGACGGTCTTTACGTTGATGTCCAAAATGAACTGCCATTTAAGAAAACATAAAAAATTTAACGAAAAACATTAAAAATCGCTTGACAAAACGATGATAACAGGGTATACTATGGGCATAACGATAATCGTTAAATAATTTACGCTTTGCGTAGGAGGTATTCTCATGAATTCAAAAACTCTTTCAAATTTCCACAAGTTCGGTAAAGTAGGTAAGATTGCAATGACTGTATTGATGGTTATAGCAATTTTAGCAACTGCTGTGAGCTTGGCAGCTACAATTTTTGTGGCTTCACTTCCCAAGGATGCACTAACGGTTCGTGTTACCAATAATGCTGAATTCAGGATTAACGAAAAGAATTTCGATTCTCTCTGGGGCATTCTTGTAGACAGTTTTTCTTATGCGGGAGACACAAGTCCCGAGGAAATGTTAAGTGATGAAAGTGATAAAATTACTCCACCCGAAAATCAGGACTTTAATACAGAATTATCATTTTTCAACCAGTCATATTCTTCCGCTAAAATCTATTCCGATGGAAATACAAAGGTAATGGAAGCCAAGTCATCGCCTGCCGAGTATCGTTCAACAGATTTGGTGTCAGTTCTTATATTCCTCACCTTGTTTGTTGCTTCTGTAGCCGCAGCTTTATATATGCTGAAAAGGCTTTTTGCCGTGCTTGCGAAGTGTGACTCTCCGTTCTGCGACGAACTTGTGAAAAGGATGAAAGCATTCGGTTTTTCGCTTCTTCCCGTTGCGATTTTTGCCACCGTTGGCGAAACACTTTCAACAGCTTTCCTGTCTGCCGGAAGAGACGTCGGAATCAGCATCCAGTGGGGTGTTTTAATCGCTTTTGCCGTAACAATGTGTCTGGTAACTGTATTTAAGTACGGTGTTCGGCTCCAAAAAGAATCGGACGAAACATTATAAGGGGGCGGACAAATGGGACATATTATTTTACGACTTGACCGTGTAATGGCGGACAGAAAAATGAGCCTGAATGAATTATCGGAAAAAGTAGGCATTGCAAATGTAAATCTTTCCAAGATGAAGAACGGGCATATCAGTGCCATCCGTTTTTCAACATTGGCTGCGATATGTGATGTCCTGCAATGCCAACCGGGCGATATACTGGAATACAGCCCTGAAGAAAAAGATGATTAATTTCTAAAAGGCGAAAGACCGCCAGATCTCATTGAGAATTGACGGCCTTTGCGCCAAACTGATAAAACAATTACACTGTATGTGGTAGGATTTTAACATGATAGACGGAAAAGCGGCGGCAAGGATTTTCCCCTGCCGCCATTTCTGTTTTAGGTGTTAATCAAATTGATGTTTTTATTTCTGAGGCTCTGTTGCGAATGTTGTTCATCCGACCAACCCATTCCAGTTAATTATCTGCGTTGAGTTTCTAGGTAACACCCTCCAGCTCTGCCATCTGTTGCTTAGACCGCATGTCCTGTGTTATCTTATTCATAGGCGGATAGGGTGGCGCCTGCCTTTCGGTTTTGTCTGAGCAACTCAACCTTTGAACATGTTATCTATATTCTGTCACTTTTGGGGAAATTGAACCTCCCAGCCGGCCAGATACTGCTCCTGCGCCGGAGTCAGGTGATCAATTTCCATGCCGATGCCCTGCAGCTTGAGCAGAGATACGGTGTCGTCGATCTGTCGGGGGATGTCGTAGACGGCCTTTTCCAAATGGGCGCCGTGGTTCTTCATGTACTCCAGTGCCAGCGCCTGAATGGAGAAGCTCATGTCCATGATCTCCGCCGGATGGCCGTTTCCGGAGGCCAGATTCACCAGCCGTCCCTCGGCCAGCAGATTCAGCACCCGGCCGTCGGGCAGCTCGTAGCCCATAATGTCCTGCCGCCGGGGGAAGACCCGCACGGCCATTTGTTCCAGCTCTTCGCCGTTGACCTCTACATTAAAATGCCCAGCGTTGGCCAGGAACGCATTGTTTTTCATGACCTGAAAATGCTTCGCCGTAATCACGTCCCGGCAGCCGGTGGTGGTGATGAACAGATCACCCTCGCTGGCGGCTTTGTCCATGGGCATGACGCGCATCCCCTCCATGGACGCCTCCAGCGCTTTGATGGGATCGATTTCCGTGACGATGACGTTGGCGCCCATGCCCTTTGCCCGCATGGCCACGCCTCTGCCGCAGTAGCCGTAGCCCGCCACGACTACGGTCTTTCCGGCGACCAGCAGATTGGTGGTGTGCATGATGGCGTCCCACACGCTCTGGCCGGTGCCGTATTTGTTGTCGTAGTAGTGCTTGCACTTGGCGTCGTTGACGTCCATCATGGGGAAGGGCAGCAGCCCGGCCTTTGCCCGGGCACGCAGGCGGTGAATGCCCGTGGTGGTCTCCTCCGCGCCGCCGATGATGTTCTCGCCCAGCTCTTTATAGTCGCCGGTGAGCAGCTCCAGCAGATCGCCTCCGTCGTCGATGATGAGATCCGGACGGCAGCGCAGAGCCGCCACCAGCAGCTCCCGGTATTCCTCGGCGCTGACGCCGTGCTTTGCGTAGGTCTGCACCCCCAGGGAAGCAAGGCCGGCGGCCACGTCATCCTGCGTGGACAGGGGATTGCAGCCTGTGGCGTGTACCTCGGCACCGGCAGCCTGCAGACAGGTGGCCAGATAGGCGGTCTTGGCTTCCATGTGGATGGACATGGTAATCTTCAGCCCGGCGAAGGTCTGCTCTTTTTCCATCCGGGCGCGGATGGCGCCCAGGGCGGGCATATAGTCTTCTACCCATTTGATTTTCATTCTGCCGGATTCGGCAAGAGACGGGTCTTTAATGATACTCATGGACATAGCCTCCCATATTTCTTGCGCCTATCATACCATTATTGTCCGTGGTTTGCAAGAAAGTTTACACTTTTTTGGTAGACAAATGCCGGCAAAGCGGGTACAATGACCCAGGGAAGTGATCGTATGTCCAATTTGCGGCGAAATATGAACCGCTTTTTTTACAACCACCGGAACCAGGGCGTGGCAAATCTCATGCTCTATATCGCCATCGGCAATGTTCTGGTCTATTTTATCACTGCCGTTGACCCTTCTTTGACGGTCTACAAGCTGCTGTGCTTTGACCGCGCGGCCATTCTCCACGGCCAGGTATGGCGGCTGCTGAGCTTTCTTTTCGTCTATATGTGGGAGCAGGGCGTGTTCTGGGGCGCTTTGTCCCTGTTTTTGTACTTCCAGTTCGGCAGGATGCTGGAGCAGTATTGGGGCGTGCTGCGCTTCAACCTCTACTATCTGACCGGCGTTGTGATCATGGATGTGGCGGCTCTCATCTTCGGCGGCACGGCCACGGCCTATTACCTCAACCTCTCCATTTTCCTGGCGGTGGCCTGCCTTGCGCCGGATCTCACCGTGCGGCTTTATTTTATCCTGCCCATCAAGATCAAATGGCTGGCGTGGATCGACCTTGGCCTTATGCTCATTGAGACCATCCGGGGCGTGGTGACCATGATCATGATGCACTCGCTGTACCTGGGCTGGATGTTCCCCATTCTGGCCATTGCAAATTTCTTCCTCTTCTTCGGCAAAGAGTCGGCGGCACTGCTGCCGGACAAGCTGCGCTACCGTGCCAGCCGTCCCAAACAGGCCAAAAAGGTCTATCCCGACTGGGTCAAGCACGGCGGCCGTACCGGCGGCGGACAGAAGCCCTACCGGTTTAAGTGTACGGTCTGCGGCCGGACGGACACGGACTATCCCGGACTGGAGTTCCGCTATTGCTCCAAATGCGCAGGCTACCGCTGTTACTGCATTGACCATATCAACAACCACGCCCACATCACGGAATAGACAAAGGAGACGACCGTGCCAAAGTTCTTTCTTGATTCCATTGATCCGAAAACCGGCTTTGTCACCCTCACCGGGGAAAACGCCGCCCATGCCCGGGTGCTGCGCCTGAAAAACGGCGACGCCGTGACGGTCTGCGACGGCAGCGGCACGGATTACCGCTGCACGGTCTCGGACGTGTCCGATGGCTGCGTCAGTCTGGTGGTACACAGTGCCGATGCCTCGGCGGCAGAGGCACGGGTGCGCTGCACCGTATACATGGCCTTTGCAAAGGGGGACAAGGTGGAGCATGTGGTGCAGAAAGCAACGGAGCTTGGCGCAGACGCCATTGTGGCCTTTCCCTGCCGCCGGTGCGTTTCCCGGCCTGACGGGAAAAGCCTTGACAAAAAGCTGGAGCGCTGGCAGAAGATCGCAGCCTCGGCGGCGGAGCAGTCCGGCAGGGGACGTATCCCCACGGTCACGGCGGCGGACTCCTACGAGCAGGCGCTGTCCCGGGCGGCACAGGCGGAGCTGTCCGTGCTGTTTTACGAAAACGAACGTGCCAACACCTTCCGGGCGGCCATGGAGGCCGCGCCCTTTGCCACGGCGGCGCTGATTACCGGCCCCGAGGGAGGCTTTGAGGCGGAGGAGGTGCGTCAGGCTGAGGAAAAAGGCATTCGTATCTGCACCCTGGGCAGCCGGATCCTGCGCTGTGAGACCGCGCCCCTGTGTGCGCTGGCGGCCTTGATGTATGCCGCCGGAGAGTTCTGAGCGGGAAACCGGGACGCCGCGCGGCGGCGTTTGCCGAAACGGCGCGAAGAATTTTTCCGACACTTGTTCACCCCTGTCCCATATACTTGGGGCAGGGGTGATGTTTTGTCCAAGGGTCTGTCCATTGCCAAAGGGGCGCTGCTGCTGACCGGCGTGAATCTGTTTTTGCGGGCGGTCTCCACGGCGTTTCAGGTGTTTTTGTCCAACCGCCTGGGCGCAGAGGGGCTGGGGCTTTTGCAGCTCACCCTCACCGTGGGCTATCTTGCCATGACGCTGGGTTCGGCAGGTGTACGGGTGGCTGCCATGTATCTGACTGCCCAGGAGTATGGCCGGGGCAGACCCGGCGGGGTCAGCAGGGTGGTAAGCTGCTGCCTTCAATACGGCTTGCTTGTCAGCACCGCAGTGGGGCTGGGCTTCTATTTTGGCGCTGATGCGCTGGCCAGCCGCTGGGTGCAGAATGCCTGTGCCGCCGACGCCCTGCGCGTCATGGCAGCTTTTTTGCCGGCTACCTGCCTCAATTCCGTTATGAGCGGCTGGTGTACGGCCTGCGGCAGGCTGGGAGCGCTGGTATCGGTGGAGATCTTTGAGCGCTTTTCCGGCATCGGGCTGACCATGGTGCTGCTGCGCCGCGCAGCGGATACGGGCGCCATGTGCAGCGCCGTCATGGCGGGCAGCTCCGTGTCCAGCCTGCTGAGCTTTCTGGTGCTGTACGCCCTGTTCTGCGTCCAGCGGCGGTTAACGCCGCCCCTGCGGGGGCTGCGTGTGGGCAGGCGGCTGGTGCGTCTATGTGTGCCCTTGGCGGCCAACGACTGCCTGCGGGCGGGGCTGTCCTCCTTTGAACAGTTCCTGATCCCCCGGGGGCTGGCGCGCCACAGCGCCTGCCGGTCGGGGCTCGCGGCTTACGGCACCATCCACGGCATGGTCTTTCCCCTGATCATGCTGCCGGCGTCCATTTTGTATGCCCTGTCCGATCTGCTGGTGCCGGAGCTGTCCCGGTGCGCCGCCGGGAAACGGCACAAACGCATCCGGTATCTGACCGACCGGTGCTTTCGCCTCAGCAGCGCCTTTGCGCTGGCCGTGGCCGCCTGTTTTTACGCCGCGGGCCCGGCGCTGGGGGCGCTGGTCTATGGCAGCGCCGATGCCGGATACTATATCCGCCTGTTTGCGCCCATGCTGCTGTTTCTCTATCTGGACGCCATTGTGGACGGTATGCTCAAGGGGCTGGGACAGCAGATGCACAGTGTGCGCTATAACACCCTGACCTCCTTTCTGGACGTGGTGGGGTTGTTCTTCCTGCTGCCCAGGCTGGGCATTACGGGCTACCTGATCAGTTTTGCCGTGACGCACCTGATAAATTTCTTCCTCAGCGTGCGCAGACTGCTGGTGGTAACAGGGTATGTTCCAAATTTTCTGCCGCCAAAAACGGCGGAAAGTGGTTGACAAATCCTTTTGGGTGGAATACTATAAAAAATAGCGGATTTTCCGTATTTTACAAAATAAAGGAGTGAACACAATGGACGCAGGGAGTAGTAACGGCTCATCCACAGGCCGAACCAGCGCAGCAGACGTGCCCTTGCGTGCATGGACTCCTGCCTGAACAGAGTTTTTCGGCCAGATGTGCCTTACTTCCTAATTCATTTTCACAGTTAGGAGGAAAGACAAATGGCAGAACACAACGTCACCGTAGAGAGCACCCTGCTGGCGCTCCTCAGTGACAAAAAGTACAACACACTGCGCGATATTCTCGTCACCATGAATCCGTCGGACATCGCCGCTATTTTTGACGAGCTGGAGGAAGACCGGCTGCCGCTGCTGTTCCGGCTGCTGCCCAAGGAGTTGGCCGCCGACACCTTCGTGGAGATGGAACCGGAGGCGCAGGAGCTTCTGATCCGGGGCTTTTCCGACTCGGAGCTGAAAGAGGTCATTGACGAAATGTTCGTCGATGACGCGGTGGACATTGTGGAAGAAATGCCCGCCAACGTCGTCCGCCGGATTCTGGCGCAGGCGGACCCGGAAATGCGCCAGTCCATTAACGAGATTCTCCGCTACCCGGAGAATTCCGCCGGCACCATCATGACGACGGAATACATTTCCCTGCGGCCGTCCATGACCGTGGAGGACGCCATTACCCGCATCCGCCGTACCGGCGTGGACAAGGAAACCATTTACACCTGCTATGTGACGGTGGATCGGCGGCTGGTGGGTGTGACCACGGTGAAAGATCTGCTGCTGGCCAAGGACGACGGAACCACCATTGAATCCATCATGGAACCCAACGTCATTTCTGTCACTACCCACGACGATCAGGAGATCGTGGCGCAGATGTTTTCCAAGTACAACTTTATGGCACTGCCCGTGGTGGACAACGAAAACCGGCTGGTAGGTATCGTGACCTTCGACGACGCCATGGACGTCATGGAAGACGAGGCCACGGAGGACATCGAAAAGATGGCCGCCATCACTCCCTCGGACAAGACCTACCTGAGCATGACGCCGGTGGAGATCTGGAAAAACCGTATCCCCTGGCTGATGCTTCTCATGGTCTCGGCCACCTTTACGGGCATGATCATCTCTCATTTTGAATCGGCACTGAGCAAAATGGTGGTGCTTACGGCCTTTATCCCCATGCTTATGGATACGGCGGGCAATTCCGGTTCTCAGGCGTCGGTCACCATCATCCGCGGACTGAGCCTGAACGAGATCGAATTCCGCGACATTTTCAAAGTCATCTGGAAAGAAGTCCGGGTGGCCGTTTTGTGCGGCCTGTCTCTGGCGGCGGTCTGCTTTATCAAGATTTATCTGGTGGACAACCTGCTGCTGGGCAGCTTCCAGGAGGTGCAGGTGTCCGGCGTCAGCATCTATCTGGTCATCGGCGTTATCTGTGCCACACTGAGCGTCACGGTGCTGTTTGCCAAGGTGGTGGGCTGCGCCCTGCCCCTGCTGGCCAAGAAGCTGGGCTTTGACCCTACGGTCATGGCAAGTCCCTTTATCACCACCATTGTGGACGCCCTGTCTCTGCTGGTCTATTTCGGCATCGCCAGCCTATGCTTGCCGCTGTAGCCGTCCTGGAACCGCAGAATGTCGGGATGGACTTGCGGCCATCCTGCGCGGTGGAAACCGCAGGCGACACAATATGCAAAAAACGAGCGCGCTGCAACCGCAGCGCGCTCGTTTTTTTGCAGGACGAAGACTCAGCCGTCCTCCCCAACGATCTCGTGGTATCTCTGCCAAATCCGCTGAGTGGTCATGTGCACCAGCAGATTCCTGGCGGCCAGCTCGTCGGTGTAATCGTCCAGCTTGTAGACGGCATAGTCCGTGCCGGTGGCCGTGTGGGTAACCAGCGGCGTCATGGAGTAGTCGGTGATTTCCACGGTGGTCCGGCCGTCGGAGACGGTTTTTCGGATGGTTACCTGCGCCATGCCGCCGATGAGCCGGTCGAACTGATCCTGGGCGGAAATAAAGTTGCCCAGACTGTAATAGACCACGGCCTGATTGCCGTTGTCGGCGGTGACGGTCTCATAGGGCTCCAGCACATGGGGATGGCAGCAGATGAGCAGATCGGCGCCCGCCTGCACGCATTGCAGCACCTGCTCCTTTGCCGCAGCAGAGGGGGTGGTGGCGTATTCCGTACCCATGTGGAGGAAGCACACGGTCAGATCGGCGTTTTCCTCACAGTAGGCAATGTCCGCCAGCAGCTTTTCCTCGTTGTCCAGCAGATCCACGGCGTAAGTCTGATCCTCGGGAAGCTGGAACCCGTTCATGCCGTATGTATAGTTGAGCATCCCAAGGCGGATGCCGTTTTTCTCCACGATGGCGGGCGTCCGGGCGTCGGCTTCGCTTCTGTGGATGCCCAGCACCGTCACGTCCTTGTCGCTCCAGTAATCAATGGCATCGTAGATGTTTTCGATGCCCATGTCCATGACGTGGTTGGTGGCGTGGAGAATCACGTCAAAACCGGCCTCGTACACGGCGTCTCCGATCTCCCGGGGGGTGCCGAACAGGGGATAGCTGGACACGTTGGCATGGTCGGAGACAAACATGGTCTCCTGATTGATGACGGCCAGATCGGCGGCCTGAATGTCGTCCTTGACCTGAGCGTACAGGTGGTCATAGTTCCAGTTGTCATCACTGAACTGGCCGGAACGGTAGACCATGTTGTGGATGAGGTTGTCTCCCACGGCCACAAGCGTCAGTGTGCTGACCTGAGGCTGGGTCGGCTCCGGCTGGGTGGTTTGGACTGGCTGGGTGGACACGGGCGGTTCGGTCTGCGCCAGTGTTTCCGGCGCGATGGTGCCGGTGGGTGCGGCCAGAGAAGCAGGCAGCCGCTCCCAGACGCGCAGGTAGATTGCCGCAGTACACAGGAGGGAAAGGACGGCCAGAAGGACGAACAAAACCGTCCAACCGGCGGCGGATTTCTTTCTCTGCTTCATGGCCGCTTCCTCAGAAGGCCCAGTTGCCGGCGCGGAAGATGGGGACGATCCGGCCGTCTCTGGTGTGGGCGTCAATGTCCAGATCCTCGGAGCCGATCATGAAATCCTCGTGGATGATGGAGTCGTTGATGCCCTTGGCGCGGCACTCCTCCAGAGTGTAGTTTTCGTAGTTTTTGATGGTGTCGGCAAAGCCCATGCCCAGCGCCAGATGGCAGGCGGCGTTCTCGTCGAACAGGGTGTTGTAGAACAGCAGCCCGGAATTGCGGATGGGAGAGTCATAGGGCACCAGCGCACATTCGCCCAGATAGGCGGCGCCCTCGTCCATGGAGATCATCTTTTTCAGCAGCGCCTCATTCTTCTGCGCGTGTACCTCCACGGCCTTGCCACCCTCAAAGCGGATGGAGAAATTTTCAATGAGCTGCCCCTGATAGGACAGCGGCTTGGTGGAATAGACAATGCCCTCGGCTTCGCCCCGCTTGGGGGAGATGAAACATTCCTCCGTGGGAATGTTGGGGTTGAAATAGATTCCCTGCAGACTGGTTTCGCCGCCGCCCTTGAATTCGGCGTCGTCGATCATGCCCACTTTCAGATGGGTGCCGTTCTTGCTGCGGTATTCCAGCGTCCGGATGCCCAGCGCGTTGAGATAGTCGCAGCGGTTTTGCAGATCCCGGTTGTGGGCGTCCCAGGCGGCAATGGGGTCGTCCGTCACCCGGGAGGTGCTGAGAATGGCCTGCCAGAGCTGCTCAATGGCCTTGCCCTTGGGCAGATCGGGGAAAACCTTTTTCGCCCAGGCAGCGCCGGGAACAGCCGCGATGCACCATTGGTAGCGGTTCTCCATCTGATCCTGATAGGGCTTGCTGACAAGATAGCGCTTCTGGCCGGCCTTGGCCATTTTTTCCTGATTGATGCCGCAAAGACCGTCGGGATCCTCGCTGAGCAGGCGGATGACACAGGGCAGGGTGTCCACCCAGTGCTGCAAGCGCGCCTGCTGCCACTGGGGCACCTGGGAAAGAGCGCGCAGAGAGGCTTTGCTGTAGTGGACTTTGGTCAGCGGCTGATAGTTCCACTCCACGGTGACCAGTCTGGCACCGGCGCGGTAGCACTCTTCTACCAGTATTTTTACAAACTCAGGCTGATCCAGATCGGCAAGGATCCGCACGTCCTGCCCCTTCTGGACATGGATGCCGGCTACGGCAATGAGTCTGGCATAGCTGCGCAATACGGTCTTTTTCAAAATAACTCCCTCCTGCGATTTTTCATTTTTCACGGCGAAAATAGCCGCAGTTTCTACATTTATTTTACCACACCCCCTGTCTGCTTGCAATGGCGCAGGAAAAAAATTCCGCCCATTTTCCAGGACGGGAAGAAGTGCAGCACCGAGGCCGGAAAGCCTTGAAAATGCTGGGATTCTACTGTGGGTAGAGTCCCTGTCTACCTCGGATAGAGCCAGTAACGCGCCCGTGGCGTGACGGCGGCGGCCGGGTGTGCTAGACTGTGGGCAAACCGAAAAGCAATGCCCCGGGCGGTAGTTTGCCGCCTGTAAACCTGTGGCTTGCAGGCGGCCAGATTCCGCCGCCGGTGTTTCCCGTAAGCACGAAAGGCAGGAGCGCCGCAGACGGCGCATGCCGATTCTGCTGGGATTGTCCATGGCAGGCAGCGACAGCGGCGAGCCGATGACCGGCCATTGGCTGAAATTCAACAGGACAGGAGATATGCCTTATGCAAACATTTCAGATTTTGACGGATTCTGCCTGCGATCTGACGCAGGAACAGCTCGACCGGCTCCAGATCCAACGGGTCAATTTGGAAGTAAACATTCCTGGCAGTGACCAGCATCTGGTGGGTGACGGCGACGAGGAAATGAAGGCGTTTTATGCCCGTCTGCGCAATCAGGAGAATGTGACCACCAACGCCGTCAATGTGGGGCAGATGCGCGACGCCATGGAGGCCATTCTGGCCGCCGGAGACGACCTGCTTTATATCGGCTTTGACTCGGCTTTAAGCTCCACCTACCAGAACGGCGTGATCGCCGCCGGGGAGCTGCGGGAAAAGTATCCCCAGCGGAGAATTGAGACAGTGGATACGCTTTGCGCCTCTTTGGGCTTTGGCCTGCTGGTGACCCTGACGGCGGAAAAACGGCTGGAGGGCTGGGATCTGGAACAGACCAAGGGCTTTGCCGAGGAAAACGCCCCCAAGATGTGTCACTGGTTCACGGTCAACGACCTGTTTTTCCTCAAGCGCGGCGGACGGGTTTCCTCCGCCACGGCGGTGGTGGGAACCCTTCTGAACATCAAGCCCATTCTTCACTGTGACGCCGTTGGGCATCTGACCCCCGCCGGAAAGGCGCGTGGCAGAAAAGCCGCGTTGCAGACGCTGGTGGACAAGATGAAGCAGGGCGCCATCGACCCGGCCTCCCAGCACGTCATGATCTGCCACGGCGACTGTATGGACGACGCCCAGTGGCTTAAACAGCAGCTTCTGGAGCAGGTGGGCGTGAAAAAGGTGACCATCGGCTACATCGGCCCGGTCATCGCTTCCCACGCCGGCCCGGACACCATCTCCGTGTTCTATCTGGGCAATAACCGCTGAATCCGGCGCTACAGGCGCCTGCCCGTATCAGGCGGCAGTTTTATACTAAGACTTTTAGAACGTTTTGAAGTTTTAACTCATTTTTAGCATAAGGCTGCCCTTACAGCGGCGTAAAACAGAAAACAACCGCCCTGCGGCGTTCCGGACACTTGCCGGTCTGCCGCAGGGCGGTTGTTCTGAAAACGGTGTTTTGGGAGTGTAGGACAGAACTCATGCTGGCGCGTGCCCGGGGATTGCCGGGCGGCCATCCCTGCAGGAATACGGAAAAACCATGGGCGTATGCAGCCGGAACTTTTTACATCTTTGTGGGCAGAAACCGGCCTTGGGGACACACTGCTTTCCGGGATTTTCTATTTGTGATACGCTGTCCCGGCCTGAATGGTCTCTGCCCGGTAGAGCTGCTCCAGCAGCATGACCCGCGCCAGATGGTGGGGAAAGGTCATATCGGAAAAGGACAGGCGAAGGTCAGCCTGCGCCTTGATCCGGGGGTCGATGCCGTAGGAGGAGCCCAGCAAAAAGCACACGGACGAACGGCCGCTGCCTTTGACCTGCGCCAGCGTCCGGGCAAAGGCCTCGGAGGAGAGCTTTTCTCCCTCCGGCGTCAGCACGCACAGCCACGCGCCCTTGGGCAGCTTTTCCCGGATCAGGTCAGCTTCTTTGGCAAGACCGCCTTCGATCTCCGCCCGGGAGGGACGCTCCGGCAGACGATGCTCCGGCAGCTCCACGAGGCGGAGCCTGCAGTAGTTTTGCAGCCGTCGGGCGTATTCCTCCACGGCGGCCTTATAAAACGGCTCCTTCAGTTTGCCAACGGCAAGCACTGTCACCGTCAGCATCAGCGCAAAAATCCTTCCAGAATCCGCTGCTCCGCTTCCTCGGCGCTCAGCCCCAGGGTCATGAGCTTGAGAATCTGCTCCCCGGCGATTTTGCCGATGGCGGCCTCATGGATGAGAGTGGCGTCCACATGGTTGCAGGTGATTTCGGGAATGGAGCGTACTCTGGCGTGCCCCATGATGATGGCGTCACACTGGACGTGGCCAAAGCAGAGGGCGTTGCCCTGCACCCGGGGATAGAAGATCTGGCTGGAGCCGTCCTGCGCGACGGAGCGGGATACCACCTGAGTGCGGCCGTTTTCTCCGTTGAGAAGAATGTCCATCTCGGATACCGCGTGCTGCTCACCGTGGGTGAGGAGCTTTTCCTGAATGATGATCTCGCTGTCCTTGCCGTTACATTCGGCTTTGGTGTAGCGCTTGGTGTCGTCCACGCCCCGGATCTGAGAGGTCTCCAGCGTCACGGACGCTCCTTCCTCCAGATATAAAATCGTCTGAGGATTGAGGATGCGCTTGCCGCTGCCCTCGCCCTCGCCGTAGTGCTTTTCGATGTAGCGCACCTTGGCGTTCTTGCCCACATAAAAGGTGTGGATGCCGTCGTGCTCGCTGTCGCAGTCGCCGCAGTTATGGATGCCGCAACCCGCCACAATGGTCACGTCTGCCCCTTCGCCCACGAAAAAGTCGTTGTAGACCATGTCGTGGAAGCCGGAGGCCGAAAGCACCACGGGAATGTGGACGGATTCGGCGTGGGTGTGGGGGGCAATGCGAATATCGATGCCGTCCTTGTCCGTCTTGGAGGTGATGGTAATATGCTCTGAATTCTGCCGCAGAGCCTTTTTGCCGTCCACGCGGATGTTGACGGCGCCCTCAGGCGTGGACGCCATATCCGCCACAACGGAGAGAATGTGTTTTTGCACGTCGTTCAGCATGTTCCGTCCACCTCCAGCAGATTGCAGGCGCGCACGGTTTGCGCCATGATCTTGGGATAAATTTCATCTACCGTGCCCCGATCTGTCAGCATGCCGTTGGACACCAGCAGAATCTCGTCGGCCAGACGGATGATACGCTCCTGATGGGAGATAATGAGGATGGTGGCCTGCTGCCGGTCGTGAATTTCCCTGAAGGTCTCCGTCAGACGGGCGAACGACCACAGATCAATGCCGGCTTCCGGCTCGTCAAAGATCATCAGCTCCGCCTGCCGCGCCAGAATGGTGGCGATCTCGATGCGCTTGACCTCGCCGCCGGACAGGCTGGCGTCCACGTCCCGGTTCAGATAATCCCGGGCGCACAGCCCCACCTGGGTCAGATAGGCGCAGGCGCTGTCGTGGCTCAGGGTCTTGCCTGCGGCAATGGACAACAGATCCCGCACCTTCATGCCCTTAAAACGCGGCGGCTGCTGAAACCCGTAAGAAATGCCAAGTTTTGCCCGGTCGGACACGGATTTGTCCGTAATGTCCGTGCCGTTGTAGAGAATCCTGCCGGCAGTGGGGCGGACGATGCCCATAATGGCCTTGGCCAGCGTGGTTTTCCCGCCGCCGTTGGGGCCTGTGATGACGATAAATTTCCGATCCTCCACCGTAAGAGAAATATCTTTCAGAATTTCGCTTTTTCCCGTGTCATTGTCCACGGAAAAGCTGATGTTTTGCAGCTCCAGCATGGAAAACACCCTCTTTCTGTGTGCTGTTGCCTATTGCTACCAAATATATCATATTTTTTGCAGGATTGCAACGGAACATACCGCCTGGTGGAAGTATTTTCCTCAGATGCACGGGATTTGTTGCTTTTTCACAGCGCTTATGGTATATTGGGTAGCGGTAGGGAGGCGAGTATCATCAAGCTGGGCAATCTGACATTGGAAAACGGGGCGGCGCTGGCGCCCATGGCGGGCGTGACGGATATGGCGTTCCGCACGGTGTGCGCCCGGCTGGGCGCGGTGATGACCGTCACGGAAATGGTCTCTTCCCGGGCGCTGGTCTATCAGGACAAAAAGAGCCTGAGCCTGCTGGGAAAGAATTTCGGCTGCGTCTGCGGTGTGCAGATCTTCGGCAACGATCCCGCGGTCATGGCCGACGCCGCCCAGTTGGCGCTGGAGGCCTCCCACTGTGATTTTATCGACATCAATATGGGCTGCCCCATGCCCAAAATTACCAACAACGGCGACGGCGCAGCCCTGATGCGCGATGTGCCGCTGGCCGGGCGGATCATCCGCGCCGTGGCCGACGCGGTGCCCGTGCCGGTGACGGTCAAGACCCGCAAGGGCTGGGACAAGGGGAGCGTCAATGTGACAGAACTTGCCCGGTGCGCCCAGGACAACGGCGCGGCAGCCATCACCGTCCACGGACGCACCAAGACCATGCTTTATTCCGGCACGGCGGACTGGGATGTGATTCGTCAGGTGAAACAGGCCGTGCAGATCCCCGTCATTTCCAACGGCGACGTGGACAGCGCCGAAAGCGCCCTGCGCTGCCGGGACAGAACCGGGGCGGATCTGCTCATGGTGGGCAGAGCGGCCTTTGGAAATCCCTGGATTTTTCAACAGGTCAGCGCCGCGCTGGCCGGCCAAACGATTCCAAACCTGCCGCCTCTGGCGCAGCGGGTGGATACGGCGGTGGCACAGTTTGAACTGGCACGGCAGGACAAGGGCGAACACATCGCCTGTCTGGAAGCGCGGAAGCATTTTGCCTGGTATCTGCGGGGCGTGGCCTACAGCAATTATTATAAAGAAAAAATCTCCCATATCAGCACCATGGAGGACATTTATGACATTGCAAAGGGAATCCGGCGCGATCTGAGGTAAAAAATGACAGATACGGACATTATAGAAAAAGTTAAGAACGGGGACGATCAGGCCTTTGAGGAACTGGTTGTCCGCTACCAGAATAAAATATACAATCTGGCGCTGCGCATGACGGGCAACGCCGACGATGCGTTTGATATGACACAGGAGGCCTTTGTGCGCGCGTGGCGCGGATTGGAGACCTTCCAGTTCGAGTCGTCCTTTTCCACCTGGCTGTACCGGCTGGCCAGCAATTTGTGCATCGATTTTCTGCGCAGCCAGAAAAGACGGCGTACCGTACCGCTGGTGTTTGAAGAGGACGGGGAGGAAAAGCAGTACGATCTGCCCGATCCCCATCCGGAGCCGGAGGCCGTTGTGCTGGCGGCGGAGGAGCAGCGGGTACTGGAGCAGGCGCTTAACGAGCTGGAGCCCGAATACCGGCAGATCATCACCATGCGGGTCATTGACGATCTGAGCTATACCCAGATCGCCCAGATTCTGGGCGTCAAGGAGGGTACCGTGAAATCCCGCCTGTTCAGAGCCAGAGAGCGGCTCAGAAAAAAAGTGTTACAGATTGGGAACAAATCGATACATAAATCGTCAACTAAGACAGGAAGGAGGATGCGCAATGACTTGTGAAGAAGCATGGCCGCTGCTGAGCGGACATATGGACGGCGAGAACACGCCGGAGGAAGAAGAAAAACTGCGGGCGCATCTCTCCATATGCCCTGCCTGCAAGGAATTGTTGGAGGCGTACGAGGGAGTTGACCGGCAGGTCGCAAAACTGAATGTGGAAGCACCGGAGGGGCTGAAAGAGGGCGTAATGTACCGCATCCAGACCCAAAAGCAGCCCCAGAAGAAAAAACGCAAATGGTTCATTGGGCCGGGGACGGCCGTGGGCATTGTGGCGGCAATCCTTGTGCTGATGGTAGGCACCGGAAAGGTGCAGGTGCCGGGGCTGAAGGCCAACACCGCCGACGCCGGCGCCCAGCCCGCGTCCCAGGCGGCTACCACTGCCGCCGTCATAGAGGACGACAAACAGGCGCAGCCTGAGGCGTTGGACGGTTACAACGCTCAGCCGGAGCAGCTGCTTCAGGCTGTGGGCGCAGACGCGCTTTTGCCCACATCGGCGGCAGATTCACCGGACTACGTCTATGCGGGAGAGGGGGAGGAGACGCTTTTACAGGGCGCGCAGAACACCGATACCGGCAAGCGCAAGCCTGAGGAGACGGAAATTACCAAGCAGGAGCGCAGATTCTGCGTCGACCTGTCGGGGGATAACACCTGCGCCGTGCTGCTGCTGGACGGACTGAGCGAAGCGTTCCCCGAGCAGATGGCGCTGCTGGAGCCTGCGTTGGGAGAACGGCTTCAGGATTTAGAGCCGGAGGTGCAGGACGACGGCACGTTGGTGTACGAAACGGACTATGACACCATCATGGCCATTCAGGAGTGGTTCCTGCTTGCCCTTTCGCCCCAGGATGAGGAAGAAACCTCTCAGGAACAGACCACCCAAGAGCAGACCACCCAAGGGCAGACCGCACAGGAAGCGACAGAGGGCTTTGAGCAGATAGGCTGGCAGCGGGTACTGGAACTGGATCCCCAGAGCGGCTATCTGGCGTCGGTACTGATCCGGCTCCCGGAAGAACTGCAGATCGACCAGTGGCCGGAGGATTGGCCGGAGGACTGGAATGAAAAGTGGAAGACCGGCGACAACTGGGCGCTGTTTTTCCCCGAGGAACACTATGAGCCTGTGGACGGCGATCTGGCCTATCTGGTGCTGACGCCGTGACGGACTGATAAAAACAGCTTTCTTTTCACATACTACCCTGGAGGTGGATTTGGTGAAAAGAAGGCTGTTTTGCTGTATTTTGCTGCTGATCCTGTGTACGGGGCAGTGCTTTGCCCAGCAGGACTATATTAAATGGGTGGATTTTGATGTGAGCTATGAGGCCATGGAGGCGGCGCTGGCCATCGACATCCGCACTCAGGGGGAGGAGAAAGCCCTTTCCTGGATTGACATTCTGGCCTTGGCGGCCACTCGCTGCGGTAGCGGAAAATTTTCCGTAAAGGCGGTGCAGCAGGCTGCGGCGGAGCTGGCGAAAGACCAGTCGCCCAAGGAGTTTCTGGGGGAGCAGTACCAATATTTTCAGTATTACCAGCAGGCCTATGGGGCGGTACTGGGCGGTCTTGTGGGAAACTATGCCATCCAGAAGCCCGACGGGAGCTGGCAGGCGGCCTACGGCATCAAGGCCTTTTCTCCCATTGCGGCGGGCTATTGGTACAGCCATTGCGACGACTTCGGCGTGAGCCGAAGCTACGGCTTCCGCCGCAGGCATCTGGGCAACGACCTCATGGGCAGTCTTGGCACGCCCATTATCGCCGTGGAGTCGGGGACGGTGGAGGCGCTGGGCTGGAACCAGTACGGCGGCTGGCGCGTGGGCATCCGTTCGCTGGACAAAAAACGGTATTACTACTACGCCCATCTGCGCAAGGATACGCCTTACGCACCGGGACTGGAGGAGGGAGACTTTGTCAGCGCCGGAGAAGTCATTGGCTTCATGGGCAGAACCGGCTACTCCACCCGGGAAAACACCAACAATATTGAAACCGTGCACCTGCACTTTGGCCTGCAGCTCATCTTCGACGAAAGCCAGAAGGAATGTGACTCGGAGATCTGGGTCAATGCCTACCCCATCGTGCGGCTGCTGTCATCCCACAGAAGCACGGTGGTGCAGAATGCCGATACAGGCGTATGGGAGCGGGTCTATCCCTATCGGGATCTGGATGCGGAAACGTAAAAAGTACGCCTCCGGCGCTTGGCCGGGGGCGCAAATATTTGTCTGACCGGCTTGCAATGGGCAAGCCGGTGCGATATACTCAAAAAAACGGTTTACCGGCGCAGAGCAGAGCCAGAAGGCGGGCTCCGGGAGGTGTGCTGCGCGGAAATTTACGAAACGTCAGGAGGAATTTCCATGGATTTTTGGAAACGGGCGCAGGAACTGAATCAGGACACGGTAGACAACCGCAGATACTTCCATGCCCACGCGGAAGTGGGACTGAATCTGCCCAAGGCGCTCCAATATATCGATGAAAAACTGCGGCAGTACGGCATTACGCCCCGGAGGTGCGGTCATGGCATTACCGCCACCATCGGCAGCGGCGGTAGAGTGCTGCTTCTGCGGGCGGATATGGACGCCCTGCCCATGGCGGAGCAAAGCGGCCTGCCCTTTGCCTGTCCCACGGGGACGGAAGCCCACACCTGCGGCCATGACTTTCATGCCGCCATGCTGCTGACGGCTGCCCGGATGCTAAAAGAGCAGGAACAGGAACTGAAAGGAACGGTCAAGCTCATGTTCCAGCCCGCGGAGGAGACCTTTGAGGGCGGAAAGGATATGATCGCTGCGGGGATTCTGGAAAACCCCAGGGTGGACGCGGCCTTGTCCTTCCATGTGGGGCCCGGCGGAACGCCGGGGGGCTATTTCTATAACGACCGGGGCACCATGATGAATTCCTGTGACGGCTTCCGCATTACGGTGGAGGGCAAAGGCGCCCACGGCGCATACCCCCATATGTCCGTTGACCCCATCAACATCGCCGTGCATATCCACACGGCGCTGCAGGAGCTGATTGCCGGAGAAAGCGACCCCGCAGACCGCGCGACCCTGACCGTGGGGCGCTTTGCGGCGGGTACGGCCTTTAACATCATTCCCGATACCGCCGTGCTGGAGGGCAGCATCCGCACCAATTCCAAAAAAGGCAGGACGCTTCTGACGTCCCGCATGAAAGAGATTGCCCAACAGACGGCGCAGACCTTCCGCGGCCAGGCACGGGTGGAGATGCTCTCCCAGGTGCCGCCGCTGATCTGCGACCCTGTGTTTATCCGTGAGATTCTGGGTTATATGGAGCAGATTCCCGCCCCCAACCGTATGGCGCTGCCGGGCATCGAGTCCAGCGGCTCCGACGATTTCGCGGAAGTCACCGACCGGGTGCCCGGCGCCTATCTGTTCCTTGCCGCAGGCTTTCCGGATCGGGCGCCGGGGCAGAGCCACAGCCCCACGGTAGTGTTCAATGAGGAAGTGCTGCCCTTCGGCGCGGCCGCCTTTGCCCACTGCGCCAGCCGCTGGCTCAGCGACCATCCGCTTCAGGAAACGTAGCTGTCAAAATATCCCTGCACCAGAACCACGGGGGTGCCCTTGTCGCCGGAGCCGCTGGTCAGATCGCACAGGGAGCCAAGCAGATCGGTGATCTGCCGGGGCGTGGTGCCCTGAGCGGCCATGGTGCCTGCGGCAGACGCCTTCTTGGCGCGGATGCTGTCGGCCACGGCCTGCTCCAGCGCCTCGCCGGACAGGGCGCGGAAGTCGTTGTCCGCAAGATATTTGAGCTTCAGTTCGTTGGGCGTGCCTTTCAGGCCGTCCGTATAGTTGGGGGATACCACCGGATCGGCCAGCTCCCAGATCTGACCCTGCGGATCACGGAAGGCGCCGTCGCCGTAGATCATGACCTCCACCTTTGCTCCCGTGGCATCCAGAAGCCGCCGTTGTATCTCCAGCAGCAGGGGCTGGGCGTCGTGGGGGAAGAGCTTTACGGTGGTCTCGCTGGCGCGGTTGGAGCCGAGCAGGCCGTAGCGTTCGTTGCAGCCGCTGCCGTTGACAGGCGCGGTGAGCAGCTCGTCCAGCCCCAGCACGACGGAAGCCCCGGCGGCTTTCAGCCGCTGTTTGGTTCTGGCGCGGGTGTGGATGTCGCAGCAGATGACCCGGTCGGCGTATTGCACAATGGTATCCGCCTGATTGGAAAACACGATCTCCGCCTCTGCGCCGGCGTCCTGAATCAGGTCGGCGTAATACTGCACATAGTCCACGCCGGTAAATTCATGCAGGGGCGCGCCGAAAAGCTGCCGGTATTGGCTGAGGGTAAGCACGTCGGAATAGGGGTTGACCCCGGACTGCTCCAGCGCGTCCTGAGAAATCAGACGGTTTCCTACCTCGTCGGCGGGATAGCTGAGCTGTAACACAATCTTTTCGGCGGCCTTGGCGATGCCCTGCAGACACAGGGCAAAGCGGTTGCGGGATAAAATGGGAAACACCAGACCGATGGTTCCGCCGCCCAGCTTGGCGGTCACGTCGGCTGCAATGTCGTCCACGGAGGCGTAATTGCCCTGTGCGCGGGCGACAATGGACTCGGTGATGGCCACCACATCCCGGTCGCGCAGGGAAAAGCCCTCGCTTTGCCCGGCCTGAAGGACGCTGTCGGTAACAATGGCCGCCAGATCGTCTCCCTGCCGGATAATGGGGCAGCGGATGCCCCGGCAGACGGTTCCGGTTCTTCTTTGCTCATGTTTCATGTTGTGGATTCCTTTCCTGTGTAGAGTCAGCCGCGCCGGAGGTGTAACGCTCCGGCTTGAGAACGGCAAGATAGGGCAGATTGCGGTATTGATTGGCGTAGTCCAGTCCGTAGCCCACCACAAATTCGCCGCCAATGGGAAAGCCGTACAGATCGGCAGCGGATCGGGCGCTGTGGCAGCCCTGCTTTTCCAGCAGTGCCACGGTCGTAACGGAGGCCGGCTTTCGGGCGGCGAACAGGGCTTTGAGATACTCCAGCGTACGCCCGGAATCGATGATGTCCTCCACAAGAATGACGTGGCGGCCGGTAATTGGCTGATCCAGATCCCGGTTGAGCCGTACCACGCCCGTGGAGCGGGCGCTGAGACCGTAGCTGGAGACGGAGATGAAGTCCATGTCTATGGCGCAGTCCATGCTGCGGCACAGATCCACATAGAAAAAGCACGCGCCTTTCAAAACGCAGACCAGAACCGGCCGCAGCGTCCCAAAGCGCCGGGTGAGGATCCGGGCAAGCTGGGTCACCCGATGGGCGATCTGCTCCTGGGTGAACAAAACCCGCTCCAGATCGTGTATAAGACGCTGTCCGTCCATAGAAAGCCCCCAGCCGAAAAGAATGTCTGCCCCGGCAGACTGCCGGACATTCCGGCTCGGTATAGTTTTGTGCGCTTTGCCCCAAATTATTCCGGCGGCGCCAAAGAAAACGCCCCTGACCCAGGCAGGGACGCCCGGAGTGAAAACAAAAAACGCCTCGGAGAGAACGGCTGTTTCGTCTCCCCGGGATGGTGATGATAAAAAGGCTCTATGTCAATCGTTGGAGTAGAGATAAAAAAGAAATAATCGCAAGTCGTGTCGGGCGCAAGTCATGTCGGGGTGAAAGCTCCGGCACGATTTTTATGTATGCCAGAAGAGGATAGCTGTGTAATAGCATCATCCAGTTTTCTTTTGACAGCATTCATTTCTTTTGACTCAGGAAAACCTCCTTGTAATTATCGGTGCGGAAACACTTCTAATTACAAAGGCCTTTTTGCTAACCGAAGTTAGCAAAAAGGCCGCACATTTTCCGCTATTCGTCAAGTCCTATTTTCAAAAAAATACAAAAAACTGGACACCACTTTTTTGTGATGTCCAGTTTCCTTAACTTAATGACATTGGGCTCATCGCCTGGCCCCAACAATTATTATAGAACCGTACTTTTTCAGGATTCTCTAAACCAGACGGCTGCCGGCGGGAATCCGGTCGTCCACCATGATCAGATGGAGCGCTTCTCCCCGTTCGGCGGACAAAAGCATCCCGCAGCTTTCGTAGCCCATCATCTTCCGGGGCTTGAGGTTGGTCACAGCCACCAGCGTCTTGCCCACGAGCTGCTCCGGCTTGTAATATTTGGCAATGCCGGACAGAATCTGCCGCGGCGTCCCGCTGCCGTCGTCCAGCTCGAAACGCAGGAGTTTTTCCGATTTTTTCACAGCCTCACAGGAAAGCACCTTGACCACGGTCATCTCCACCTTGGAGAAGTCGTCAAAGGCAATGGGCGAGAGCGGTTCCGGCAGGGGCGGCTGTTCCGGCTGCTGGTCGGCCTGGCTCAGCTTGGCCAGCGCTTCCAGCTCTTTGGCTGCGTCAATCCGGGGGAACAGGGGCGCACCGCCCTGCACCCTGGCGTCACGGGGCAGCGTGCCGAAGAAGGCCAGCGACTGCCAGCTATGATCCTGTGCGCCGATGCGCTCCATAATGGCGGCGCTGGTGTCGGGCATAAAGGGCTGCAGGAAGCCGCCGCAGATACGAATGGTCTCCAGCAGGTTGTACATGACCCGCGCCAGCCGGGGGCGGTTTGCCTCGTCCTTGGCCAGCTTCCACGGCTCGTTTTCGTCGATATACTTATTGGCACGGGAGATCACCTTAAAGACCTCTGCCAGTGCATTCTGGAACGCGTATTTCTCCATCTGCTCCACATAGCTGTGGTTGAGCCGGCAGGCCATGGCAATCAGCTCGTCATCCTTTTCCGGATCCTCCTGCTGCTCCAGCGGAAGCTGGCCATTGAAATACTTCTGCACCATGGCCACAGTGCGGGACACCAGATTGCCCAAATCGTTGGCAAGGTCGGTGTTGATGCAGCCAATGAGAGCTTCGTTGGTGAAATTGCCGTCAGAGCCAAAGGGGAAGGTGCGCAGCATAAAGAAGCGCAGGGCGTCCACGCCGTAGCGCTCCGCCAGCAGATAGGGGTCTACCACATTGCCCTTGGACTTGGAAATCTTGTCCCCGTTCAGATTCAGCCAGCCGTGGCCATAGATCTTCTTGGGCAGGGGCATATCCATGCTCATGAGGAAAGCAGGCCAGATGATGGAATGGAACCGGACGATCTCCTTGCCCACGAAATGGACGTCGGCAGGCCAGTATTTTTCATAGTCGTCGTACTGTCCGTTCATAAAGCCCAGCGCCGTGGTGTAGTTAAACAGGGCGTCAACCCAGACATAGACCACATGCTCCGGGTCAAAATCCACAGGAATGCCCCATTTGATGGAGGTTCTGGACACGCACAGATCCTCCAGACCGGGCTTGATGAAGTTGTTGATCATCTCCTTGACCCGGGAGGCAGGCTCCAAAAATCCCGGCGTCTCCAGTAGCGCCTGAATCCGGTCGGCGTACTTGGACAGGCGGAAGAAATAGGCCTCCTCCTCGGCGGGCTTGACCTCCCGGCCGCAGTCCGGGCACTTTCCGTCCACCAACTGCGTCTCCGTCCAGAAGGATTCACAGGGCGTACAGTACATACCCTTGTAGACGCCCTTGTAAATGTCGCCCTTTTCGTACATTTTGCGGAAGATGTTCTGGACGGCCTGCACATGGTGGGCGTCCGTGGTGCGGATGAAACGGTCGTAGGACACATTCATGAGCTTCCACAGATCCTTGACGCCCTTGGGTCCCTCCACAATCCGGTCTACAAATTCCTGGGGGGTGCAGCCTGCGTCTCTGGCGCGGGCTTCGATCTTCTGGCCGTGCTCGTCGGTGCCGGTCAGGAACATGACGTCATAGCCCTGCATCCTTTTATACCGCGCCATCACGTCCGCCGCCACCGTGCAATAGGCATGGCCGATATGCAGGTAGTCGGAGGGGTAATAAATGGGTGTGGTAATATAAAACTTTTCTCTTTCGTGCTCACACATTGCGGGCGCCTCCTTTTGGTGGGCCGGTCTTGCCCGGCGCGATGCCGGAAAAAGCCCATTTTCCGCCCCTGACCTCGGGGCAAACTCAACTTGACACTCTTATTACTATATGCAAAATCCGCGAAAAACGCAAGTTATTTTTCCAGAAAATAGGTGGCCTCGGAATCCGCCACGGAAACGGCAAAGGCCAGCGGGAACATGGCCAGCGCCTGTCCCACCGTCCGGTTGTCCTCGTCGCCGGAAAAGCCCATATGGTAGCGGATGGCAAAGGATTCATGCACCGTCAGGCGCATAAAACGGGAGATGATAAACACGGACTTTTCCCCGTGGCCGTAGGGCAGGCTGTCTTCAAAATTAAAGGTGGGCACCTTCTGCCAGACACCGTTGGCGTCCTTGACGTTGCGGAAGCCCGCCCGGTAGCAGCCGATCTTGCACAGGTCGTGCAAAAGCCCCACAATGGCAATGGACTCATCGGTGTATTCCTCGCCGGTCAGGCCATAGTCCTTCTGTACCCGCTCCCGCTCCATGTACGCCTTCAGGCAGTCGTAGACGTTGAGGCTGTGCTGGCACAGGCCGCCGGCATAGCTGGAATGATACCGGGCGCTGGCGGGCGCAACAAAAAAGTCAGAGGTATTCAGGTATTCCAGCAGCTTGTCCGCGCCGGGGCGGGTGATGTACTGGCGGTAGACGGCGATAAAGCGTTCCTTGGCATCCATATTCTGTTCTCCTTTGTGCTTCGTCCGTGGCCGGACGACAGTCTTTTGGCGTTGAAAGCGGCCGGGCGCTCTTGGGCGGCGCACCGCCGACAGGAGGCCACCGCCCACAGTTTGCAAATACATTTCCAGTATAGCCCAAAGCGCCGGGTTTGGCAAGGATTTTTGCCGCAGAAAAAGCAGAGCCGGTAA
>JAQYBZ010000065.1 GCA_029003235.1 Bacillota bacterium | reverse complement strand
AGCTGCGCCGGTCAAAGCAGGCGTCGCTCCAGACTGCGGGATACAGGCCGGAGAAGCCGTATTTTGCGGGGGTGCTGCTGTAGCCCCGCATCAGAAGCCAGTGTATCAGCTCATGGAGCAGGCAGTAGACATACAGACCTGTCAGCGTCAGCCCAAGGCGCACGGTGGGGTTTTCCAGCAGCCCTCTGCCATAGACCGTAAACAGGGGGGCGGCCGACGGCCCCAGCAGCAGTGCGCCGCCGATGAGCGCCAGAGAGAGCAGTACGGCGCACAGCGTAACCCGCCAGGCCGTGCCTTTTCCCTTGTCCGGGTCGATGACGCGCAGCAGATGGTAATTGTCCGGCACCTTTGAGCGGTTCATGGTCAGTCCTCCGTGTTTTTGTTTTCCCGAAAGCCGGGACTGCTCCCGGTCACAGGTTTCGCAGGATAAAGTCCCGGACAGCCTGTTCATAGCGCGGCGTATCCACCAGATAGCTGGTGCCGTGCCATGCATCGGGCACCATCAGCAGGGTCTTGTCCTTGGCGGCGCAGGCGCGGTAGTTGGACTCGGACATTTCACAGGGAACCAGCCGGTCGCTGCCCCCGTGGATAAACAGGGTGGGAATGTGATTTTTCCGCTGGGCGTCCAGCGTGGAGAAGCCTTTCGGGTCAAAGCCCGCAAAGATGCGGCAGTAGGGGATGGCCAGCGCTACGGCAAGGGGCGCAAAGCCGTGTAAATGCTCCTTTCCCACGCTGAGCAGAATGTCATAGGCAGAGGTGAAACCGCAGTCGGAGATAACGCCCCGCACGTTCTGCGGCAGGGCAAGGCCGCAGGCCAGCTGCACCGTGGTGGAGCCCATGGACAGCCCCGCCAGAAATACGGGGGTGTCTTTTCCAAGCTTTTGGTTGACATAATCTACCCACGTCAAAACGTCCCGATGTTCCCGGACGCCGTAGGTGATATAGCGCCCCTGGCTTTCCCCGTGGGCGCGCTGATCCACCACCAAAAGCCCCAGACCCAGCTTCCGGTACTGCTCCAGACCGCAGCAGAAATCAATGCGCCAACTGCTGCGGTAGCCGTGAAACAGCACAAGAACGCCTTTTTGTTCCGGTGCGGGGAGATAGTGGCCTACCAGACGCAGGCCGTCATAGCTGCGGGTTTCCACCCGGGTGAAGCTTTGTTGACTCATCCACGCCCAGCCGGCGCGCACCGCGTCCTGATGGCCGCGAAAAACGGCGCGGCCGAGCAGGCTTTCCTGGGTCGGTTCCGGCCGCCGTACCCGGACGCAGGCCAGATAGAAAAAGAAATATCCGATACCCAGCAGAAGCAGCCCCACGGCGGCTGCCACAATCAGAACGATCCAATACCAGCTCATGCGGCCTCCTTTTTCTTACCCAGCCGGGTGAAGAACGGGAAGGTCAGAGGCCACACGCCCCCGGCAAAGAGGACAATGCAGAAATAACGGATGGCGTTGGGGAACAGCATGTCGGGAAACAGGGCGGCGAATACGGGCTTGAGTCCCTGCTTGATGATCAGAATGCCTGTAAGCCCCAGCACCACTTTGAGGAGCTGCCCCAAAAAGGGAGCGGCTTCCTGAAAATGCACCTTTTTTGTGTCGATAAAATAGACTGCCAGCAGCCCCAGCAGCGCACCCAGCAGGGTATAGCCATTTTTGACGCCCTCGGTATAGTTGGCGGCGTCCAGATCGGCGGGGAAGGGGTAGAGTTTGACAAACAGCACATAGGCCACGTTGACAGCCAGCATGATCCCCAGCAGCGTGGGCATGATTTTTGGGTTTTTGTCCGTGCGCTCCATCAAAGGATAGAGCCCCAGTACCAGCGCCACGGCGATGACGAAGCTGACGCCCACGTCCAAAGGCGTGTGTACGCCCAGATACATCCGGGAAAAGGCCACCAGCAACGGGAGCAGGATGCATACGACCCGCAGCCAGCGCCGCTTTGTAAACCGGGCGACGCAGCCGAAAGTGCCCACCACATTCTGGGTGTGGCCGCTGGGGAAGGAATACCCGGTGGCGCCGGCACGGGCGGACTCCACAATGGAAAAGCCGGGATCCCGGACCCAAGGCCGAGGAATCCGGAACCAGAGCTTGAGAAACTGATTGACGATGGTGCCGAAAAAGCCGACGGAAAGGATGTAGTAGCCCTTCTTTTTGTCCACGCACCAGAATACCACCAGTGCCAGCACCATAAACAGCAGCTCCTCCCCGAAATAGGTGAAAAACTGCATCACAGCGTCCAGAAAGGGCGTGCGGATGGACGCCAGAAGCCGCAGAAATGCCATGGGTCTAACCTCCCGAAACCGTAGTAAACCTATTATAGCACAAAATCCGTCCTTTGGGAGAGAAAAGATGAAATAAACTTGTACCTTTGGAAAATTTGTGCTATACTGTTATTCAGTTAAAATGCTTGTGAATGATTCCGGTGGGCGGCAGACGCGGCCGCATCTGCCGAATCAAAATGTTTTCACATTTTATTTATTTAGAGCATTACGGAGGCGAAGGAAAATGTTTTTAGACTGTGACCGTTGTTTATATGAAAAGAACCAACTGGTGGAGGTGATCTGTCAGCTTCGGTTTCCTACCATCCTGTCCATCAGCGCCAAGGAGCCGGTGGAATTTCAGGAGGCTATCCGCAGGGACTTCCCTCAGTATAAGCCCTTGCAGGAACAGCCTGCCCCCAAGGTGACGGGCACGCCGGGCAACATGAAGCTGGAGCAGCCCAAACCGGTGATCAACTACCAGTTTTTGTCTGCCAACGGCAAGTGGAAGGTCAATCTGACCAACAGCTTTATTGCCCTGGCCACCCCCGCCTATACCAAGTGGGAGGATTTTGCCGCCCAGTTGGACAAGGTGCTGGCACATTTTATCCCCATCTACGAGCCGGCCTATTTTGAGCGGGTGGGGCTGCGGTTCATCAACGTCTTTTCCAAAAAGGCGCTGGGACTGGAGCAGGTGCCTTTCAGCGAGCTGATTCAGCCCGGCTATCTGGGACTCATGTCGGAGGACGACGTGCAGGAGCGCCAGTTCGCCCGCGCCGGGCAGGATGTGGAAATGACCATCTCCGGCGGCTGCCGGGTCAAGCTCCATGCCGGCCCCGGCATGCTTCAGCGCGGCAAGGTCAAAGATGAGGAAGTCAAGTTCATTCTGGACAACGACATTTTCATGCTGGGCAATATCCCGGTCAAGGAGTGCGCCCCTGCGCTGCAGACGGTGCATATTCAGGCCGACCGCATTTTCCGCGGCGCCATCACCGATCAGCTCCACAATGCCATGGAGCCTCTGCCCATGGACTGAGAGAAACGAAAACCCGCGCCCCGGACAGTATCTGTACTGCCCGGGGCGCGTTATGCTGTGATGTACTGCAAAAAGTGCTTTACCCGATACAGAGAAATCGCCGCAGAACCAAAAGCTGTGTTCGGGGACAGCGCGTTTCGCTCCTGCATATCAAAAGCAGAGGGGATATTCCTCAATCGGCCAATTTCCGTGCGGTTACGGAAGATTCAGGGCAGCGGTAAGGGGGTTCTTGCCGCTGCCCTACGGCTTATTTAGCCGGTTTATAGCTGTCCTTCAGGCTGACGCTGCGGTTAAAGACCAGATGCTCCGGTGTGGAGTCTTTGCTGTCCAGACAGAAGTAGCCCAGACGCATGAACTGGAAGGAGGCAGGAGCTGCGGCGCCTGCCAGAGAGGCCTCCACCTTGCAGCCCGTGAGAATCTCAAGAGAGTCTGGATTCAGGCAGTCCAGGAAGTTCTTGTCCGCAGCG